>CACLBX010000012.1 GCA_902605215.1 uncultured Pelagibacteraceae bacterium | reverse complement strand
TTTTTGGCTGCTTATATTTAGCAATTTTGTCCTTTGTAAATTCAATTATTTGATTTTCATCGTTTTTTTCATCGTTTACAACAACAGCTGCAACAACCGCCTCACCAAAATCAGCATGTTGTAATCCAAAAACGGCAGACTCTAATACATTTGGCAATTCATTTAACACATCTTCTATTTCTTTAGGGTAAACATTTAGCCCACCACTTATAATCATATCTTTATCTCTTCCTACAATAGTAAAATAACCGTTTTCGTCCTTTTGTGCGAGATCACCCGTTATAAAAAAGCCATCTTCCTTAAATGCCTCTTCAGTTTTTTCTTTCATTTTCCAATATCCTTGAAAAACATTTTCACCCTTAAGTTCAATGGTACCTATTTTTCCATTTTCCACTTCTTTTCCCTCCTCATTAACTACCCTAATTTCAATACCAGGAAGGGGAATGCCAACTGTTCCCGCTTTTCTCTCCCCATCATATGGATTTGAAATATTCATATTAGTTTCTGTCATTCCATATCTCTCAAGAATTTTTTTATTAGTTCGTTTTTCAAAATCTATATGAGTTTCTGATAACAGAGGTGCAGAACCTGAAATAAATAGTCGCATATGTTTAGCGCTTTCAGTATTTAACTCTTCACTTGCTAGCAGTCTTGTATAAAAAGTAGGTACTCCCATCATTGAAGTTGAATCTTTCATCCAGAACATCGCTTTCTTAACATCAAATTTTTCTAAAAAAATCATTGATCCACCAACAATTGCCAATAGATTGCAAGCGACAAAGAGACCGTGTGTGTGATAGATCGGTAGCATATGCAAGAGCACGTCACTCTCTGTAAATTTCCAAAAATCTCTTAAAACTTCTGAATTAGAAACTAAATTTCTATGTGATAACATTGCACCTTTTGATTTTCCAGTAGTTCCCGATGTATACAAAATAGCTGCTAAGTCATTTTCACTTCGAGCAATTGTGTGAAACTTTGTTGAGCAGTTTTTAATTCTTTCGGTAAGAGAGCCACTTTCATCTAAATTTAATGTTAGGATTGAAGCTGATGAAGTGCTTGCAATGCTATCTATTTTGCTTTGGATTTTATCATCAATAACAATCACCTTAGGTTTTGCATCATCAAAAAAATATTCTAACTCATTGAGAGTATATCCTGTATTGAGTGGTAGATATACACCACCAGCTTTGATGGTAGCGACATATAATGCTAATTGAATTATGTTTTTTTCTGCTTGGACAGCAACGCGGTCACCTGGAGACAAATTAATCTCTATTAGATAATTAGAGATTTTATTAACTACCTCATGAAATTCTATGTAGCTTAACTTTTTACTCTCATTAATTAAAAATATTTTTTCCTTAGTTTCATTAGATTTAAAGATTTTATCAAAAAGATAGTTTGCTTCAGTCATTAATTTTTTTCATCCATCCTATAAGTACTTAACTTTGATAAAATATCTTCATGAATTACCATCCCAAGTCCAGCAGACTGATTAAGTATTGCTTTATCCTCTACGATATTAAAAGACAACTCACAAAACTCTTTTGAGAATTCAATATAATCAGGGAATATTTCTGCCTTTTCGGAATTTGGTATGCTTGAACAAACATGAAGCATTGCGGATGCTGACACAGACATAGAATTCCAACAATGGGGAGAAATAGAGATATCATTATTTAAAGCTTCCTTTGAAACGTAAAGCATATCAATAATGCCTCCTATTCCTGAAATGTCAGGATTAAGTATATCTGCCGCATCTCTTTTAATAATTTCTTTAAAATGAGGAAGGCCACTATGTTTTTCACCAGTCACAACTTTCATATCAAAACCATTTTTAATTTCGTTGAGTAGGCTGATATTTTCTCCATCAGCAGGCTCTTCAATCCAATAAGGCTTCAAAAAAGATACCTCTTTTAAGAAGGTCTTTGTTTGATCTAAATCTTTAGGTATGGCTAAGTCTAGCATGAGAGGGTATTCCATTCCCACTATCTTTCTTACTCTCTCGACAAACTTGACTGAGTTTGAAGTATTTTCAAATAATGGATAAATTTTAATACCTCCATATTTTTTTTCAAAATAGTTTTCTACTTGGTGTAAGTAATTTTCCTCATCTTTTTAGATCACTCCAACACGTAGCATAAATAGATACATCAGGCTTAGGATTATCTGTTAATAAGCAATTCAAAGGGAGGTTTTTCAACTTACCAGCTATGTCCCATAGTGCAATTTCAATTGCGCTTGTAGCAGAACTAAAATCTAGTCCTCCATGACCATCTCTGAGAAAAAATATTTTATTATAAAATGAGTTTAATGATAAGTTTTTAATTTCTGATATTTCTTTAAACAGCTCGATTATTATTGTTGCAATTGCCTTTTCTCTGAGATGAATGGAGAAAGCTTCTCCCCACCCTTCAACTCCATCAGTCGTTGTTATTTTTATAAAGATAAATTTTTTGGTCTTTGACCAATTGTCTTTACTTTTATGAGCATTGGTTATCCAAATCTTCACATTAGAAAGTTTGCCAATGTTTATCTCTTTTCCCATTGCAAGTATCAATATTAGTTGGAATATTATTAATTTTGACCTTTAACATATATAAAAAAACTTTTATGTTAAGTAATGAATGCAAAATTAGTTTTAGGGGCTGGATGTTTTTGGGGGGTTGAAGTGCTCTTTGAAGCAATCCCAGGTGTCAAAAAAGTTATATCAGGATATGCAGGTGGTCACACTGATAATCCTACGTACGAGACTATTTGTTCAGGAACCACAGGTCATATTGAAGTTGTTGAAATTGAATATGATGACTCAGAAACTACATATGAAGTACTTCTAGATAAATTTTTCTTTATACATGATCCCACTCAATTTAACCGACAAGGTCCAGATATTGGAGAGCAATATAAATCTGTAATATTTTATAATTCAGAAAATGAAAAAACTATTGCCGAAGAAAAAATAAAACATATTGATGACTCAGGTGAACATCAAGGAAAGGTAGCCACAGAATTAAGAGAAGCTGTTAAGTTCTACCCTGCAGAAGAGTATCATCAGGACTTTATCGAAAAGAACGGCAAAGTGTGCTATCACCAACTTTACGTTCAGCACAAATCTTAATCACTCCGGCGTCTTCTTATTTAAGACGCCAGAATAATATTTAAATTTAACCTTTAACTACTTCCCTTGTATTTGCATTGAATGACTCAGTGAACGGCACATCTACAGTTACTGCATCTACTGGTTCACCCGGTTTGTCTGCGTAAATATCTGGCAGGTGAATTTTATATTTCTTTCCAAGCTCCCATTTTGGGAATCCATTGGCATTCAAAGAGCCGTCAAAAGGGACATAGCCCATTGCTATATTTTTTCCTTTTTCAGGATGGTACCAAGGAGATGTAATGAAACCACATGGATCACCACCATCTTCAGGAGATACGAGCCAAAAGTCAGGCGCATATTCCTCAATGGGTTTACCTTCTAGTTCAAAACCAACTAGTTGTAATTTGTAAGGCTTGTGACCATCAGCAAGATCAGCTTTCATCTTTTCAAGAGCTTGTTTTCCAACATAGTCACCTTTCTTTTCCCATTCTCCTTTTCCAGATAATGATACTTGGTATCCTAAGTTGCACTGGAAAGGATTATGCTCATGATCCATATCCTGACCCCATGATAGAATTCCCGCTTGAATTCTTCTGTGGTGGGCCGGTGCAATTACCATTAAGTTATGCTTTTTACCAGCTTCCAAAACGGCATCCCACATGTCATCAGCATAAAGTGTCGCATCTCTCAAATAGATTTCATAACCAGACTCTCCAGAGAACCCTGTCTGCGAGATTACACAACTGCGACCACCAACAGTAACTTCTGCTAGTCCGTAAAATGGAATGTTGTCGAGATCCACTTGATCACCAACTAAATCTTTCATTAACGCACCAGCTTTTGGTCCCTGAATTTGAACTGGACACGCATCGATTTCATCAATTTCTACGTTAAATCTTTTGTCAGCATTTACTCCTTGAAGATATAGACCAATATCTGAGTCTGATAAACTAAACCAAAACTCATCTTTAGAAATTCTTAGAAGAATTGGATCATTTAAAACGCCACCCTTATAATTGCAGAGAATTACGTATCTTGCTCTTAAAGGTGAGATTTTTGTTGCATCTCTCGTAATGACATAGTCTGTAAATTTCTCAGCATCAGGTCCTTTTACACATATCTGTCTTTCAACAGCAACATTCCACATAGTGACGTGGTTTTTAATTGCTTCGTATTCAACCATTGCTCCACCATCTTCCGGCTTTACATATCCCCTGGGATGATAAATACGATTGTAAACTGTTGCTCTCCAGCAACCAGCTTCCATTGATTTATGCCAATAAGGTGATTTTCTGACTCTAGTAGATATCAGCATTTCAACTTTGGTTGGCCCACTTTGACGCAAGTTGTAAGGCACATGGCGATCACTTTGATCGACCGTAGTATTGTGTTCTAATTTTTTAGACATAGTAGTTCTCCTTTTGTAACCATTCACTTGTTTTTTTTATTCCACCAAATGCATAAATGTGAAAATTATCTACATTTCCTTTTAATTCTTGAATTACATCATGAGGTGTTTGTACCGTCAATAAATCAAAAATTTTCGATGCATTTTTTTTAGCAAAGCTAAGTGTATTCTTTAATCCAACAAAACCAGCAAATTTTATTAACGTTTTCATTGAGGCTGGTCCTGCAAGGCCGACATGAACGGGCAATGGCGCTTCGTTAACAAATTCAGATAATGCATTTGTATCCTGAGTCCATTGAGTGACAATATAATCTGCAAATGAAGATTTAGACTTCATTGCTTCATCTATTGCTTGATCGCTCATATTAGGAGATCCCTCGGGATGACCTGCTATACCAATTTTCATTCCATCAAATAAGCCCGTTTCAATTAACTGAAGTGAACAATGATAATTGCCAAGAATATCTCTATCACCTCCAATTATTAATACTTGCTTAACACCAGCTTCTTTAATTTGGTCAACATAATCTTTCAGCATGTCTAAATCAGTTATTGATCTAGCTGGAAAGTGTGGAATTGCGTTATAGCCTGATTTTGATAAAGCTTTTGTCTGTTCAATGACGTCCTTGTAACTTGTACCCGGCAAGAATGTTACATATATATCATTAAGCTTGGGTAGCTCAGACAAGTTGGTCCGCGTAGTCACCTCTAATGAAAAATTCACATTTCCCATAATTAAAAATTCTAAGTGTTTACGCTTAAGCCACGCGATTATTAAGTAACGTTGCTTGGCTTAATTTTGCAACGTTCTTTGAGTCTCCTTAGTGAGAAATCTATTTAAAAATTAGGTGTATTACAATACATTTTTGTAGACTCCACGAATTAAAATTCTTAAGTTGTCTAGACTTAAATTTAAGGGGTGAAGTAATGGATGTTCTATCAGACATTGAAATAGCAAGAAAAAATCAAATGGTGCCAATTGAAAAGGTAGCCTCAAAACTAAAACTTGAGGAAGATAGCCTTCAAAAGTTTGGCCATCATATTGCAAAAATTGATACCAACACATTGAAAAATCAAAACAAAAATGGAAAATTGATATTGGTTACAGCCATTTCACCAACTCCTGCGGGTGAAGGTAAAACTACTACCTCAGTTGGATTAAATGATGCCCTTAATAAAATAGGTAAGCAGTCACTGGTATGCCTCAGAGAACCAAGCTTAGGTCCGTGTTTTGGCGTTAAAGGTGGAGCTGCTGGAGGTGGTTATGCTCAAGTAGTCCCGATGGATAAGATTAATCTTCATTTTACAGGCGATTTTCATGCAATCACATCTGCTCATAACCTGCTTGCTTCTATGATCGATAATCACATTTATTGGGGAAATGATCTAAATATAGATACAAGAAGAATAGTATGGGGTCGAGTTGTAGATTTAAACGACCGAGCTTTACGAAATACAAATATAAATCTTGGAGGTATAGCAAACGGTTTTCCTAGAGAAGATAAGTTTGATATTACAGTTGCTTCTGAAGTTATGGCGATCTTTTGTTTGTCAACAAGTCTTAGCGATCTGCAAAAAAGACTTGGCAATATTATCATTGGTTACACACGAGATAAAAAAGAAATCAAAGCGCGTGACGTAAATGCAGACGGAGCAATGACAACTTTACTAAAAGATGCTTTTCTCCCAAATCTTGTTCAAACCTTAGAAGAAAATCCCGCAATAATTCATGGGGGTCCTTTTGCTAACATTGCGCATGGTTGCAATTCACTTATAGCAACTCAAACAGCACTTAAGTTAAGCGATTATGTAGTAACAGAAGCTGGATTTGGAGCGGATCTCGGCGCAGAAAAATTTCTAGATATAAAATGCAGAAAAGGAAATTTAAATCCTTCTGCCATAGTCATTGTGGCTACCGTAAGAGCTTTAAAGATGCACGGTGGTATGGATAAAAAGGAACTGAAAAATGAAAATCTAGACGCCTTAAGGAAAGGTCTATCGAACTTAAGACAACATATTTCGAACATGAAGAAATATGGGGTTCCTGTATCTGTAGCAATTAATCATTTTATAACCGATACTGATAATGAACTCTCAATAATCAGTGAATGCTGTGACGAGCTTGGCATTAAATCATTTAATTGTACCCACTGGAGCAATGGTGGAGCTGGGGCAGAAACCTTAGCGCAACACATTGTAGACGTTACAACTGAAGAAAATCCAAAAATAAAGCACCTTTACCCCGATGAAATGAAACTGTGGGATAAAGTTCAGAAAATTGCACAAGATATTTATGGAGCAAAAGATATTATTGCAGATCAAAAAATAAGAACACAATTCGATGAGCTGCAAGAAAACTATGGTCATTACCCAATTTGTATTGCCAAAACTCAATACAGTTTTTCAACGGATCCGAATTTGCGAGGGGCTCCTAAGGATCACATTGTTCCAATTAGAGAAATACGATTAGCAGCTGGAGCTGAATTTCTTGTAGTGGTATGTGATAAAATCATGACTATGCCTGGTCTGCCTAGAATTCCCGCTGCAAATGCGATACACTTAAATGATGATGGTGAAATTGAAGGATTATTTTAATGACTGATATGTATAATACTAACTTAGACAAGAATCACGCTAACTTCACACCTCTTTCTCCATTAAGTTTTTTACAAAGATCGGCTGAAGTTTATCCAAATAGACTATCAATTGTTCATGGTTCTAAAAAGTATACATGGTCAGATACTTTTAAGAGAAGTAAGCAGCTAGCTAGCGCTCTCACAAAAAAAGGTGTTGGCAAAGGTGATACAGTTGCAGTCTTATGTTTTAATACTCCAGAAATTTACGAAGCTCATTATGGAATTCCTATGATTGGAGCGATAATTAATACAATTAATATTAGATTAGATGTAGATACCATTTCTTATATTCTTGAGCACGGTGAAGCAAAAGTAGTAATCACTGATAATGAACTCTCACCTACCATTAAGGAAGTATTAAACAAAATAAAAACTAAACCTTTAATTATAGATATTGATGATGAACTTGCTAATCATCCTGAAGGTGCCGGAGAAAATCTCGGAAGTCTAAATTATGAAGAGTTCCTTAAAACTGGCGACGATAATTTTGAATGGAGTTTGCCAGAAGATGAATGGGACTCACTTGCTCTTAATTATACATCGGGAACTACAGGTCTTCCTAAGGGTGTAGTTTACCATCATCGAGGTTCATATTTAATGGCGTTAGGTTCAGTTACAGCATTTAGCATGGCCATGCATCCAACTTACATGTGGGTAGTCCCGATGTTTCATTGTAATGGCTGGGGTAATCCATACACATTAACCGCCTTAGCAGGAACAAGTGTATGCTTACGATATGTATCTGCAAAAAATCTTTTTGATGCAATAGCTGATCACAAAGTCACGCATTTCGGAGGGGCGCCTATTGTATTAAACTTTATAGCTCAAGCGACTGATGATGAAAAAAGAGACTATTCTCATAAAGTTAATGTTGTTACCGCCGGTGCTCCACCGCCTGCAGCCACCCTTGAAGCAGTTCAACAAATGGGCTTTGATGTAACGCACGTGTATGGATTAACTGAAACTTATGGTCATGTATCGATGTGCGCATGGCAAGATGAATGGAATGATTTATCAGTTGAGGAACAATCAAAATTGAGATCAATGCAAGGTGTAAAATTTCCAATGATGGAAGGCCTTACGGTTATGAATCCAGAGACCATGAAAGAGGTCAAAAATGATGGTGAAGAAATTGGTGAAATTATGATTAAAGGTAATTGTGTTATGAAAGGTTACCTTAAAAATAAAGAAGAAACTGATAAGTCGATGTCAGGCGGCTGGTTTCATTCTGGAGATTTAGCGGTGATGCATCCTAATGGATATGTCCAGATCAAAGATAGAAGCAAAGATATCATTATATCTGGCGGAGAAAATGTATCTTCAGTTGAGATAGAGAATACTTTGTATAAGCACCCATCAGTTCTTTTTGCTGCAGTAGTTGCTAAACCTGATGAAAAATGGGGCGAAACTCCTTGTGCTTTTATTGAATTAAAAAGTCAGGACGATAATGTAACAGAGAAAGACATAATATCTTTTTGTAAAGAAACTCTTGCTGGCTTTAAGTGTCCTAAAAAAGTTATATTTACTGAGCTACCCAAAACTTCAACTGGAAAGATATTGAAGTATGAGCTAAGAGAAATGGCTAAAACTGCTGACGCTTAAGAAAAGTGGATAGAGTCATCATTCAGACGACCAAATTTAATTCCAAAAAAATCTTTAAAATAATTTTGTGTGTTTACCCATGGTGACCTGCTGCCTTGTTGGGGAAATAAATGTATAGCTCTATGAATGTATCCTGATGAAAACTCGGTTGCTAACCAATCTTTTTCAGCTTTCACATCCACAGGAACCCTTGGCACACAATGACTGTAGTTATTTTTATCAAGATAATTTATTAAACGACAAGCATATTCACAGGTTAAATCTGCTTTCAACGTCCAAGATGCATTAATATAACCAAAAGAATTTACAAAATTTGGAATTCCACTGAACATCATACTTTTATAAGTCATGGTTTCAGAGGGCTTAACCAACTTTCCATCAATTTGCACTTTTACGCCACCAAAGGATTGTAGATTTAATCCTGTTGCAGTTACTACAACATCAGCTTCAATATTTTGGCCTGATTTTAGTGTAATGCCCTTGGATGTAAACCGGTCAACCTGATCTGTAATTACTGATGCCCTATTTTCTCGTATAGACTCAAATAAATCGCCATTTGGAATTAGGCACATTCTTTGCTCCCACGGATAATATCGTGGAGTAAAATTTTTTGAAATATCATGATTAGGCAATAATTTTTTTACTCCATCTATGAGTTTTCGTTTTACATATTTAGGATATGATCGACAAATTCTATATAGAAGTTGCTGAAAAAATACATTCCGTAACCTAACAACTGTATAAGACATTTTTGATGGCAGTATTTTTTTTAAAAAATTTGCAAATCTATCTTCGTCAGGACTTGGGAAATAATATGTTGGTGAGCGCTGCAACATCGTGACATGTTTCGCTTTTTTAGACAATTCAGGAATTATCGTAGCTGCTGTTGCGCCACTGCCAATCACAACCATTTTCTTATCTGTATAATCATAATCTTCAGGCCACTTCTGAGGATGTATTAATTTGCCTTCATACTTATTAAGATCATTAAAATCAGGCGTATATCCTTCATCATAATTATAATATCCTGTTCCCATAAAAAGAAAATTAGCTGTTAACAATATTTCTTGTTCATGATAAGCGGCTCTTACCTCCCATTTTTGACTGCCTGAATTCCAATTAGCACTTAAGGCTTTATGACTAAACTTTATTTTTTCGCGTAGGTTATTTTCTTCAACAGTTTCTTCTAAGTAATTTAAAATTGAAGGTCCATTTGCAATTGTTTTTTGTTCTTTCCAAGGCTTGAAAGCGTAGCCAAGTGTAAACATATCAGAATCTGATCTTATTCCTGGATACTTAAACAAATCCCATGTACCGCCTATATTCTCTCTTCCCTCGATTATACAAAATGATTTGTTTGGACAATTCTTTTTTAAATAATATCCAGCACCAATTCCTGATATTCCAGCGCCAATTACAATGACATTAAAATGATTGCTATTTTCCATAATAATTAATTCTTAATCGATATTTCAACTGCATCATATATATTATTTCTATACTCTAATTTCGAGCTAAAATTTTGAGACTGGTATTTCCCAGAATTTCTGACATGATCGAAGTATTCCACCATTTCATCTTTGAAAATCCCTACATTGTCCGCAAATACAGTACAATTTTTGATGATTATTTCCTGTGTTTCCAAAAGCTTTAAATCCGAAAGATACTTTTTCTTTGCATGATCAATAAACACAAAATCAGCATTAAAATTTAATTCGGGTATAATTTCTTCAGCGCTTCCATGCATCAAATTAACTTTATCATCTAACCCAGCAAAGTTGATTAGTTCTCTCGCTATTTCTATAGAGTGAATGTCTGAATCAATTGAAGTTAATTTGCTTTTTTCTCCAATGGTAGATGAGATTAATACTGCTGAATATCCAACAAAAGTCCCTAACTCGATGACATTATTTGGTTTTGACTTTACAAGATGGTCTCTAAGAATTTCTCCTTTTTCTGGACCCACATTCATTAAGAATTGACCGCTTTCAAGAACAAAATTATCGATCGTTTGTAAAATTGATTTTGGATTATTTTTTTCAGCATTTGAAAAAACGTAATCTAAAGTTTGTCGCATCAACATAGTTTATTTCAGGGGACTAGCAACGCCCCAATAATGATAACTTAAAAATTTTGGCCCAGGAACATACATACTGTCAATTTTATTCAATTTAAAATTGGCTTTTATTATTTCATTTGGAATATCCACATTTAGATGACAACCGCCGGCTATTCTTTTCTGGATCCAATTCATTCTTTTTTGCCACTTGAAGACATTCATATCAGGAGATTTTCCATGCTCAGAAAATAGTAATTTACCATTTGGCTTCATAACTCTATTGATTTCTGACATTGCACTGCTTAGGCCGGGAATAGTACACATCGTGTATGTGCTAATTATTGTATCAAATGAGTTTTTATCAAAAGGCAATTCTTCAGCTTTAAGTTGTTGAACGTTCAAATTTATATTGTTTAATTTTGCATTTTGTTTAGCTTTTTCTAATAATATGCCGTCTGGCTCAACAGCAAATACCTCTGATACATTTTCTTTGTTGTAATAATTAAAATTTAACCCTGAACCAATACCTATTTCTAAGACTCTCCCTGATGCAGAAGGTATTACTTTTTCTCTTTGTTTTCTGAACGGTTTCATCTGCATCGCATAACTTATGAGATGAGGACAAACATATTTATCGTAGAGCTTTTGCAACACTATTTAACTCCTAATTTTTTTTGAATATCACTAGAGGAAGTGGTGTATCTAAATGTCAATGTTTCATCTGGTTTTGCTCGCACAAAAGCTTTTTGAGATGCAAGTGCTGCCTCATGAAAGCCTGATAATATTAGCTTGAGCTTTCCAGGGTAATAAGAAATATCTCCAATCGCAAATACACCTGGTAAATTTGTTTCAAAATTTTCAGTATTAACTGAAATTTGCTTTTCGTTGAGATTTAAGCCCCAATCATTAATTGGCCCCAATTCCATTTTAAGACCATAAAATATTAATATTTCATCACAATCAATTTCTTGAGTCACATCAGATTTATCCTTTATCACTGCTTTTTTGATACGCTTATCTCCTAATACATCTGAAATTTGATAGTTAGTAATTAGACCAACTTTTCCCTCTTTGACTAGCCCTTCCATTAAGCTGACAGTGTGTTGAGCGGCTTTAAACTCGTCTCGCCTATGCACAAGAGTAATATGAGATGCAATCTTAGAGAGCTCAACAGTCCAATCAAGTGCTGAGTCACCTCCTCCAAAAATTACAATTTTTTTACCTGCATAATAATCTTTGTTTGGTATTGAATATTCAATTCCCTTGCCTTCAAACAATGAGACACTTTCTATTGGTGGCTTCCGAGGCTCGAAAGAACCTACACCTCCGGCAATGAATATATTTGGCGTTTCAAATACTTTATTTGCTGATGTTTTTATGATCCAAAGATCTCCTTCATTGGATATTTGGTCAATTCTTTCGTTTAAGTGAAAAGACGTATTAAAAGGTTTGATTTGCTTTTGAAGATTTTCAATAAGTGATAACCCAGTACATTCTGGCAATGCCGGTATGTCATATATCGGTTTATCAGGATACAATTCAGCACACTGCCCACCAATCTTATCTAAATTATCGACTACTTCACATGAAAGACCAAGTATTCCAAGTTCAAATACTGCAAATAATCCAACCGGTCCTGCACCAACAATCAAGCAATCTGTCTTAATAGTTTCAGACATTTGTTTATCTCTAATTATATGATATTAAATAATATTATTTATTGATTATACAATGATTTTACTTCGTAGATACCTAATATATTTAATACTAGTAATCCTAGTTGCTACGGGTTTCACCTATATTTCATACAAAATATACCCTTCAATAGGCTTTGTTAAAAATGATATATGGAGAGTATTGCCATCTCCAGGAGATACAAATCGTGACATTTATACTCGTGCTTTCGTCTCACAATACGGAACTTTTGCTCTTGCAAAACCAGAGGCAGCTTATTTTTCAGCTTCTGTAGACATAGAAGAGAATCTTCTCAGCAGTAATTGTAGTTATAAGTTAACGGGTGAAGACATAGAGGCTAAATGGTGGGCAATTACATTGTACGACAATGAGGGTTTCCTCACTCAAAATAATGAAAAATTGTATTCATTTAATAGTGAAAATATTGATTTTAACTTTGAAGGTGGTTTCGAAGTATATTTTACCAATGATGATGCGTTTATAGCTGAGCTAAATAATAAGAATTGGTTAAGAAGTCCTGAGGAGAAGAATTTTTCTATCTCTATGCGAATATATCTTCCTGGTGAAGAATTTTTTTCGAACCTAAAAAGAATAAATCTACCGATAGTTGAGAAAATTAGGTGCCTTGATGAGTAGTTTCTTGAAAAAAGTATTTATAATTATCATATTGGGCTTCATTGTTCACTTGTTATTTATTTCAGTATTTCCTCAATTAAAAGCTTGGTCCATATCCAGGCAAGCAAGTGAGAATAATAATATAAACACAGCATTCCAAAGAGACTTAGCAGACTCAAACTCTACTCAAATTATAAGGCCAAGTGCAGATCTACTTTATGGTGGCTGCGGTTATGATGTAACTTATAAACCACTTATAATTTCAACGCAGGTGCCATCTACGTATTGGTCAGTTTCATTTTTTTCTCAAAACACAGACAACTTTGCTACAATAAATGAACTAAATGAAACTGGAGAAAATTTAAAAATTTATTTATTTGGCCCCAATTCAAAACCATCGAAAGTAAGTGATGGGTTTATAGTCGTGTCTCCATCAAATAGAGGCTTGATGTTGATGAGACAATTCATCGGCAACGGGTCGAACTTCGATGAGTTATATAATATACAAGATACTTTGGAGTGTACTTTAGAGGGATCTTAAAATTGCTTTTCTGGCATTTTGACAACTAGTCCTTCTAATTCATCAGAAACTGTAATTTGACAACTTAATCTGCTGCTTTCTTTTACTTCAAAAGCAAAATCAAGCATGTCTTCTTCTGAGTCATCCTTATTAGGAAGTTTATTAATCCACTCATCTGCTACATACACGTGGCAAGTTGCACAAGCGCAAGCTCCTCCACAATCAGCATCAATGCCTGGAATTTTATTTTTTATTGCCCCTTCCATAAGAGTGAGGCCGTTACTGACTTCGATTTCATGCTCTTTGCCATCGAACTCGATATATTTGATCTTAGCCATTGCGCTTCTCAGAAGTTTAATAAATAGTGTTGTTTTATGGTTCAAATACATCAAAAAAGCACCAAAGCAAGAATTTTCTAACTTTGGCGCTTTTCGGGGGCCGGTCGAACCCCAAAACGCATGAACGTTCCATTGCGAACCATAATTTTAGAAAATGATATTTTATGCTACAAGAATAATATTATGATTAAAAGTTATCAACATCTTACTAACCGCCCTTTCCACAGCAAATCCTGACTTAATCACATGATATCCAAGCCATACTTATTATTTTTAGGTGACGCAAAAGATGAATTAGCAATTAAAACTGCGGCTGGGATTAACTATTGGCGCCCAGAATGGTGTATTGGCCAAATGAGCCTACCGAATGCAAAATCAAGTCTTGGTATTAATGAGATCTCTCTAGAAGAAGCAGTAAAGCGTGGGGCTAAAACTTTTGTACTTGGGGTTGTCAACGCCGGGGGGAAAATGCCTGAAGGTTGGATCGATATAATTGTAAAGGCAATATCACTTGGCTTAAATATCGCTAGCGGTATGCATTCACGATTATCTTCTTTTGATGAAATATCTAAATCTGCAATTAAGCATGGTGTTAAATTGCACGACCTTAGGTATAACAACATTGAATTCGACACAGGGAAAGGACTTAAACGAACTGGAAAGCGATTACTGACAGTCGGCACTGATTGTTCAGTTGGGAAAAAATATACAGCACTTGCCGTAGAGAAGGCTATGCTTGAAAAAAACATGAAAGTATCTTTTAAGGCAACTGGTCAAACAGGCGTATTGATTGCTGAAAATGGCATTGCCATAGATGCGATAGTATCTGATTTTATTTCTGGCGCAGTAGAATGGCTGTCTCCAGATAATGATAGAGATCATTGGGATATAATTGAGGGACAAGGTTCATTGTTTCACCCTTCATTTGCAGGAGTTTCGCTTGGACTACTTCATGGAAGTCAGCCAGACGCTTTTATAGTTTGTCATGAGCCAACTAGAACTCAAATGAGAGGTGTCGAAGCTGCTCTGCCCAGTATAGGCGATGTGATAGAACAAACGGTTCAGTGCGGTAAATTAACTAATAAAAATATTCACTGCATTGGTATTGCTCTTAATACCTCTAATATGAATAATAATAAGAGTGACATAAAAAAAGAAATTTCATCCCAATATCAGCTACCTTGTATAGATCCAATAACTGATAACTTGGATCCTTTCATTGATCTTTTAGAAAAAATAAATGATTAAACTTGATATTTCTCATTTATCTTGGAAATTAAATAAGTCTTTTAATATTTCCAGGGGATCAAAAAATACTGCTGAAACAATTGAGGTAAAGCTTACTGAAAATAAATTTACTGGAATAGGAGAATGCGTTCCCTATGGACGATATAATGAGACTTTGGAAAGTGTTAAAAAAGAAATACTAGAGTTGAAAGATGGTATTGAAAATTCAGCAATTAACAAAAAAAATCTTGATCAATTTATCAATAATGGAGCTGCAAGGAATGCTATTGATTGCGCTCTGTGGGATTTAGAAAGTAAAAAAAAGAAAGAAACTGTATGGTCAATGCTTGATATTCAAAAGCCTCAAGAAATTCCAAGCAGTTACACAGTTGTATTGGATGATCCAGACAAAATGATTGAGGATATTTATGACCATAGAGAATTCCCTACAATAAAAATTAAAGTAGATAATAAAAATTTAGACAGAATTCTTACTAACGCAAGAGAGAGTTTGCCCAATACAACAATTATAGTTGACGCTAATGAGTCATTTGAAGTGGATGATTTAAATAAAAACATTGATCTTTTTGTAAAAACAAAGATTGATCTGTTAGAGCAACCTCTGATATCGACCAATGATGATAAATTGTTGAATATCAATTACCCTATCTCTATTTGCGCAGATGAGTCTTTTCACGACAGTTCTGATTTAGATAAAATCTCTGCAAAGTATGATACTATAAATATTAAATTAGACAAAACCGGTGGTTTGACTGAGGCCTTGAAGATTCAAAAAAAAGCAAAAGAAAAGGGATTGAAGGTTATGCTTGGCTGCATGGTATCTAGCTCAGTTTCAATGATGCAAATACTACCTTTATATAAAAATGCAGATTTTATAGACCTTGATGGTCCCTGCTTCCTAAGTGAGGATAGAAAAAATGGAATAGTTTATTCCAATGGGATGATGAAAATAGGTAAAGAAATCTGTTGGGGTTAGAAATTATTTTTCAGCTTTGGGCGTAAAGATTTTTTTTCCGTTATATGTGCCTGTAGTCATGTCAACATGATGCGGTAAACGCATTTCACCAGACTCTTTATCTTCAATAAAGTTTTTACCCTTTAATCTTAGATGAGATCTTCTCATTCCTCTTCTTGAATTTGATATCTTACTCTTAGGTACAGCCATTTCTAAAAAATTCCTTATAATTTAGTTGGGTTAGGTTCATCTCCATAAACTATGTTAGGATCAAAAACTTTTTTTGTTGTTTTAAACCTTAAACCCGGTTTATTTTTCGTACCTTCTAAGTCAATTTCTCTATAAAAACAAGACTTATAACCAACGTGGCAACTGGCACCATTTTCACCAATGTCAACCATCATACAGAGGGAGTCTTGGTCATCATCTATTAATATTTCTTTGATTTTTTGAACATAACCGCTTTTCGCTCCCTTATGCCATATTGCCTTTCGACTCCTGCTATAATAGTGAGCCTCTTTAGTCTCAATTGATTTGGTAAGAGATTCTTCATTCATATAGCCAATCATCAAGATCTCTTTTGTCTGGCTATCTATAGTAGTCACCACAATAAGCCCGTTTTCGTCGAATTTTGGCGCAAGATTATCGCTTTCCTCTACCTGAGCTATTGATGTACGTTTTTGAAACATAGTTTTAACTTGTAAAATAATAGAAGGTCGGTTTAACTTAAAACTTATAAATTTACAAATAAATATGGATAGAAAAAATTTAAATGGAGCAAAGACATGGCTTTTTCCTCCTTATTTATTGATAATTTCGTTACTTACTTCTTGTATCCTTGAAGTGTTTGTTCAGCCAACTCCTCTACTTAGTGGGGGTCATTTTCAATTCTTACTCGGTCTACTGATTATTGCTTTAGCGTTGATCACTGTTTTCTATACTTTAAAAATTTTCCTATCAAATGAGGAAAACCCACACCCTAAATCAGTTCAAAATCAGATTTTTGTTGGAGCCACATTTAGATACTCTCGTAATCCAGTTTATCTAGCTATGATCATGATTCTTGTAGGCTGTAGTTTGGCGTTTAATTCACAGTGGTATATGATCGCTGCATTAATTGCCTTCGTGCTTCTTCACTATGGAGTAATCATTCCTGAAGAAAAATATCTTGAAAAAGAATTTGGAAAAGTTTATTTAGACTATAAGAAGTCAGTCAGAAGATGGCTTTGAATTAATTTCTAAAATTACTATGTATAATTTGCTCAAAGGAACATGGGCTCTTTTTTTTGGAGTTGGCATGATGATGCTTGCCAATGGACTTCAAGGAAGTCTTATTGGAGTAAGAGCATCAATTGAAGGTTACTCTGCCCTATCTGCTGGTATAATTTTAACAGGCTATTATGCAGGTTTTTTAAGTGGCGCTTTGATTATTCCTCATCGCATAAGAAAAGTTGGACATGTAAGAATGTTCGCTGCTTTAGCTTCTATTGCATCCATATCTATTTTGTTTCACTCAATTCACGTAAGTTTTCTAGGATGGTTTTTAATGAGATTCATTTCTGGAATGTGTTTTGTTGGCATGTATACAGTGGCAGAAAGTTGGATAAATGACTTATCTGAAAATGAAAATCGAGGTCAAGCCTTGTCTGTCTACATGATGGTGAGTATGGCGGGAAGCGCACTAGGACAGCTTTTTTTAAACATTGCTGATCCAGAAACAGCTTCACTATTTATGTTGGTTTCAATCCTTATTTCAATTTCATTAGTACCTATTTTGGTGGTTGTTAGTAAGCAGCCAGACTTTAGTGTAATTGAGTTCTTATCAATTAAAGAATTATATAAAACTTCTCCTTTAGGAGTGGTAGCGGCAGTGCTCACTGGCCTTGCTCATGGAGCACTATGGGGAATCGGTACTATTTATGGAATTACAAGTGGATTGACAGTTCAACAAGTATCAATATTTATGTTTACCTTTATTATTGGTGGTGCAATTAACCAATATCTTGTTGGATACCTCTCAGATAAATACGATAGAAGAACTATTATAGTAATTGTATCATTGTTAGCAGGGCTGATGGCTGTACTCGCAGTAATTTTTGGTAACAGTTTTTTCTTTTTAATATCTATCACTTTTATTTTTGGTGGGTTGACTGTCCCTCTTTATCCACTTGCTATTGCTCATACTAATGACTTTCTTTCTAAAAAAGAAATGGTTGCTGCAAGCTCAGGTCTTCAGCTAGCAGGCGGTATCGGCCTTACCCTTGGACCAATTCTAGCTGGGTTGGCCATTGACTTAATAGGAGCAAATGGTTTTTGGATTTATCTATTTCTAACTCATTCTAGCTTAGGTTTATTTGGTCTATACAGAATGTCAGTTCGAACAGCCGTACCACTTGATGAGCAAGGAAATACTGTGTTAATGAGTAGTCGTGCCGCTCCTACTTCCATGGAGCTTTATCCTGACGCAGAAGAATACCTTGAAAATTAATTATTGATGATAATTAGTATTTTTTTATTTTAATCTTATTGTAATATTCGTTTATGGAAATTCTAAGGACACCAGAGGAATGCTTCAATAAGCTAGAAGATTATAATTTTAACGAAAATTACATCATGATTAAGATAGCTGATAATCTTAGTGCCAGAATGCACTATGTTGATGTGAACAGTGATAGTGATGAAACTATATTACTTCTTCATGGTGAGCCAACATGGTCATATCTTTACAGAAAAATGATTCCCATTTTGGAGAAAAGTGGAAAACGTATAATTGCACCTGATTTAATTGGTTTTGGTAAATCAGATAAGATTAAAGAAAAGGAGGAATATACTTACGAAAGACATGTAGTGTGGACATCTGAAATTATCAGTCAGTTAGGCTTAAAAAATATTACTCTTTTTGCCCAAGATTGGGGAGGACTTATTGGTTTAAGAATGGTTGCCAATCATCCTGAATTATTTGATGGACTCGTTCTATCAAATACGTGGCTTCCCATTGGTAAGGGATCTTCAGAGGGGTTTGATGCTTGGAAAAAATATAGTCAGACTGTTGAAAAGTTTAATTCTGGAAGAATTGTATATGGAGGCACAGTCAACAAAATATCTGATAAAGCAGTTCAGGCCTACAATGCCCCCTTTCCAGGAGAGGATTACTTGGCATGCGCAAGACAATTCCCAACTCTTGTGCCCATGGATCCAGATGCTCCAAGTGTTCCTGAAAATATAGAAGCTTGGAAAATTTTGAAAGAATTCAATAAGCCAACAATAACAATATTTGGAACTGAAGACAAAGTATCTGCTGGTGGCGAAAAATTATTTCAAAAATTAATTCCAGGTTGTGAGGGAATGAATCATAAATTAATTCATGGTGGTCATTTTATCCAAGAAGATCAGCCAGAAGAGTTAGCTGAAGCTATAATCAATCTTTATAAGTAATTTACTTTTTAGAAACAAACGTTACCCATTCATCAATGTTTCTTCTCTTGGTCTGATAATTATTTATTGGCGCAGATATTTCTTTATATCCAATTGCCATACCACAGAACAACATAAGATCAGCCTCAGCACTGACAAACTCTGAAACTAATTTTTGCTTTAACGACCATGACTCTTGAGCGCAAGTATCAATTCCCTCCTCTTGTGCTAATAACATAAATGTTTGTAAAAACATTCCTAGATCTGACCATTGAGGTTGATTCATCTGACGATCTATAAAGCAAAAAAGCGCTGCAGGAGCTCCAAAAAAGTTAAAATTTTCAAGCATCTGATTATATCTTGCTTCTTTATCTTCGCGTTCAATACCTATTGAGCCGTAAAGCTGTTCACCTACCTCAAATCTTGATGTTCTGTATGGCTCCTTAAGCTTTGATGGATAAATCAGGTACTCAGGGTGATCTGTGCCTTTCCAATCTTTTTGAAAAGAAAGAAAGTCATTCATTGTTTGCCCATTTAGAATATAAATCTTCCAAGGCTGTAAGTTGCCTCCGGACGGTGATCGGCCTGATTTTTCTAAAATTCTTATAATTATTTCATCGTTTACAGGCTTATCAATAAATGATCTTATCGATTTTCGATTTTCAACAGCCTCAGAGACACTAATCATACTTTAATTTTTACTCGCTTACGTTCCTGAATTTTTTTTTTATTTTGAATTTTATGTGGTTTATATTTTGTAGTCCTCAACTCTCTTGCTATTGGATTGCTTTTGAGTCTTCTTTTTTCAACCATACCTAGGATAGTATACTACCCCCGTCCACCATTATTGTTTGTCCTGTAACAAATTTACTATGATCACTGGCCAAATATAAAATTGTCCCATAAATATCATCTACTTCTAATGTTTTTTGAAGTATTTGCCCTTTTGAAATAACTTCAAATCCTCTTTCAGCTTTTTCACCTAAGAACTCTTTTGCTGACTCTGTCTTTACCATAGAAGGAGCAACTGCATTCACTCGAATGTTATCTTTACCCATTTCCCTTGCCATTACACGAGTAAGTCCGATTACCGCAGCTTTTGAAGTTGCATAGTCTGCAGCATAAGGCATTCCGTATTTTGCAGCTAGTGAGGCGATATTGATTATTGATCCATTTTTATTTTCTCTCATAACTGGAGAAACTGCACGGCAACAATTCCATAAACCTTTCACATTTACATTCATGGCTCTATCCCATTGTTCAGGATCAATATCTTCAAACCTCGAGCTTTTAAGCGCTCCATATAATGCTGCATTATTGACAAGAACATCAACTTTCCCAAATTTTTCAACAGCACTACTGACCAGACTGCCACAAGAATCAAATTCTGTAACGTCCAGATTAAGGCTAAGGTAGTCATTTGTTATTTCAGACACTTTCGCTTCAGTTTCACTGCAGTCATTGATATCTGCGAAGACAACTTGAGCTCCCTCTTTAGCCAACTCAATAACATACTTCTGGCCTAAACCTCTCGCTGCTCCTGTTACAATAACTACTTTACCTTTAATCATATAATTCCTCTAGTTCCTCAATTTCTGATTCAAATAAAACTTGTTTAACGATGTTATAAGAAAAACCAGCTCTTGACAAAATTCCTAACTCTTTATTTTTAGTTTTATCATTTAATTCTTTTTTTCTAAAGGGCCCTATTGATTTTTTTCTTGCTAATTTAGCTGCAGCAACTAGATCAAAATCTTTGTTTATCTCCTTTGCTTCAGCAATGCATTCTTCAATTATATTATTTTTAACTCTAAGTTCACGAAGTCTAAACTGAATTTTCTTTAATGACCAACCTCGGTTAAGAAAGTTTCTAATTTTACTCTCAGAAAACAGCTTATCATCTAATATTTTTTGATCCTCTAATGAAGAAATGATTGCATTTATTATTTCATTAGATCCAATATTTAAATGTGTATCTTGTACCTTTCTCTTTAGATACATTCTTAAGTTTTCAGAGCTTGTTGCGTATCTCTGTAAATACCATAGGGCTTTACCTTCGATCTCTGTATAGCTAGATTTATTTCTCATTGTGGACTTCTAGTATAGCTGTCGCCGCTAGACGGCTGGGTGTTTGTGCAGTGCTTAATTGTTTAATCGCTTGTTTGGTTTGATTTATAATATCGCTCCTGTAATTTTCGTTCTCTAAATACTTATTGATACATTTTATAATATTATTTTTATTACATTCATTTTGTAGCAGTTCTGGAATTACCATTTTACCATGTATGATGTTAATCAGATTTCCAATTTTTGACTTTATCATTAAGTTAAGTAAGAAGAAGGTTAATGGATTAAAGCGATAAGCTGTAACGTATAACGTATTAAAGTAACTTAGTTCCAATGCCGCTGTTCCCGATGTAACAATTGCAAAATTGGCTCTGAAAAAGTAAGAATATTTTTCTTTTTCATCATCAATTACTTTTATTGGTATATTGGATGAATAATTTTCTATGATAGTTTTGACTAATTTTGTCATATTTGTTGTTGTTGGAACAACAAGTTGAAATCTATTCTTTAAGTTCATTTCATCGACTGCACTTAGATATATTGGAAGAAGTATTTCTATTTCTTTTCTACGACTACCTGGCATTACTAAAAATATTTCTTTTTGCAATGAGTCTGACTTATTTATTTTGTCATTTTCGTATTCGCTTAAATCTACCTCTGTTATTGGGTGGCCTACAAAAGTTGTTGTTATGTTATGAGAATTAAAGATTCTTTTTTCGAACGGCAGTATTGTAAGTAAATGATCAACAGATTTTTTTACGGTTTTAATTCTTCCAGGTCTCCATGCCCATACACTTGGAGCTACATAATGAATAATTTTAAGTTCTTTTTTTTTGCTTTTTATTCGCCTAGCTACCCTCAAGGTAAAGTCTGGGCTGTCAACCGTAAAAATAATATCGGGGTTCATCTCAATGATTTTATCAACCGTTTTATTTATAATTTTATTAATCTTTATTACCTTCGGTAAAACTTCTACAAGGCCCATTACATTAATTTCTGAAATATCAAATAAACTATCTATTCCTTGTTTCTTTAAGGCATTGCCTCCTATACCAAATAGATAAATATTTTCTTTATATTGAAGTTTAAGTTCTTTAATAGCAGAGGCTGCTAGTTTATCTCCTGACTCTTCTCCTGTAATTACTGCAATCTTCATTTTACTATTTATTTTTTTTCTTTATATATATACCATCAAATATGTCTAAAAACGTAACATTTTGCTTTGATTTTGGAAGTCCGTACTCTTATTTAGCCTATAATAACTTAAGTGCTCTAAAAGATGCTGGAGCATCAGTTGAAATATTGCCTGTTTTACTTGGTGGTATTTTCAAGGCTACAGGAAACCAGCCTCCTGCTTCTGTGCCAAAAAAAGGTGAGTATATGTTTAAGGATATTACTCGTTGGTCAAAGAAATTGAACATTCCATTCAAAATGAATCCTTACTTTCCAATTCTTACTGTTCCTCATATGCGGGGCGCAGTATTAGCCCAGAAAGAGGGGCTTCTAGAAAAATACATGGAAAGCATGTTTGAGTCTATTTGGGTGAACGCAATGAATTTAAATGATCAAGAAATATTAACTCAAGTTGCAAGTCAATCTGGAATTGATGCTAATGCATTTTCTGAGGGCATATCAAGTGATGAAACAAAAAATAAATTAAGAGAAAATACTGAATTTGCCATTGGAAAAGGATCATTTGGTGTGCCTACATTCTATTATGAAAATGAAATGTTTTGGGGCATAGACAGTATGAAATTTCTAATTGAAGATATTCAGAAATAAACTCAAATTTTAATCTTCTACTTCATTATAGTTTCGTGACCATATTGATGCTATGCCAGGCAAAAACCTGTTCAGATAAATTGCAATTTTTGAAATACTAAACATTGGGATGATATAAGTTTCCCTTTTATCTTTTCTTATTGCATTCAATATCATGTTGGCAGCATCTTCTGCTGACATTCCCTTAGTAGCGTGACCTCTATCATTTTTTCCATATGTAGAGCCATCTTCAGTTAAGGCCTTAACCCCAACTTCTGTATCCACTAAACCCGGGGCGACAGTATTCACTTTGATGTTGTGTTCATGCATTTCTGCCCGCAGAACATTCATAAAGCCATGCATTGCATGCTTAGAAGATGCGTAAACTCCTCTATTTTTTATTGCTAAAACGCCTAATAAACTTGTATTTGTTACTATTTGCCCGGACTTACGTTCAATCATATTTGGGAGTACGGACTGTGTTAATTTAACGACAGATAAATAATTGAGTTTCATCACTTTTTCAAATACATCAAAATCTGTATCCTTTATAGATGACCATGCTGATACTCCTGCATTATTTATCAAAATATCGATTTGTTTAAACTGAGCACGAACTTTATTTGATAGTTCATCTATATTATCTATATTTTCTAGATCACAAGGAAATATATGTACATTGCTGTTGCCACATCTATTTTTGACCCTTTCTAGTTCGTCTTTTCGTCTAGCAGTAAGAATGAGGTTCGCATTTAGTTTTGAGAGATGTACCGCCAATGCCTCACCTATTCCAGAAGAAGCGCCTGTAATCCATATCGTTTTATTATTAAAATAGTTCATTTAAAGTATAATTAAATCTTATGAATCTCAGACTAGCAAGAAATAAAGACTCAGAACAGATTATTAAATTAATCAGAAAATGTTTTAAAGACTATAAAAACTGCTTTCTCGATATTGATAATGACTCACCAGAGCTAAAGTATATTTACTCTTATTTCCACAAACAAAGAGGGAAGTTTTGGGTTGTAGAAGATAAAAATAAAATTATTGGATGCATGGGTTATCTTCCGAGTAAAAAAAATGAAATTGAAATACATAAACTATACATTGACCAAAAATTTAGAAGAAGAGGATTAGCAAAACTTTTGGTTCAAAAAGTTGAAAATATTGCCATAAGAGAGAATAAATCAAAAGTAATCTTGTGGACAGATACTAGGTTTAAGGAAGCTCATAAGATGTATTTAAAAATGGATTATGAAAAATCAAAGAAGACAAGAAGATTGAGTGACATAAGTGGTACTATAGAATATTATTTCGTTAAAAACCTTAGGTAGCCTTTTCTATTCCAAGCCTTCTTTCTGCAAGGTTGACAAACATGACAATTATGAAATTTATCACCAAATAAATTGAACCAGCCACGAGAAATATTTCAACTGGAGCATAGGTTTTAGATATAATTGTTCTCGCTATTCCAGTTATTTCCATCAGGGTAACAATAGAAATGAGAGAAGTGGCCTTTACCATTAAAATAAGTTCATTGCCGTATGCTGGAAGTGCTTGTCTCACCGTAATTGGCAATGTAATCAGCATAAAAGTTTTTATCTGTGATAATCCAAGAGCTCCTGAAGCCTCAATATAATTCTTTGAAACAGATAATATTCCCCCACGAATTATTTCTGAGGAATAAGCTCCTGTACTTATGGTGAGAGTGATTATTCCACACCAGTAAGGTTCTTTTAATATTGGCCATAGTATACTCTCTCTAATGGCCTCAAATTGACTTAGTCCATAGTAAACAAAGTAGAGCTGTAACAGCAGAGGCGTGCCTCTTATGAGATATACAAAATAGTAAGCGGGTAATGACATCAATTTATTTCCAGAAATTCTCATTAAAGCAACTGCCACGGCAAGAAAAATACCTAATATTGTAGAGATTGAGACTACCTGCAAGGTAAGAGGAACTCCTTCAACTATTTTAAAGAATGACTCATACATTAGCTCAAATCTCATAAAGCCTCCCTAGAAACATAGCCTTTTGAATATTTCTTTTCAGCGCCATCGAAAAAAATATTCGAAAGACGAGTTATTAGTAAATATAAGATTATCGCTGCAGTATAAAATATAAATGGTTCATGAGTTGAGCCAGCAGCAATACGTGACTGTCTCATAATTTCTACTAGGCCTGTTACACTTATTAGTGCTGTGTCTTTCAATGTGATTTGCCAAACATTCCCTATGCCTGGCAATGCGATACGTGCAACTTGAGGAAAAATTATTTTTCCATATAAACTATATCCACTGAGACCCAGCGTTTTACCAACCTCAAACTGTCCCTTAGGAACTGAGTTGACTGCTCCCCTTATGACCTCAGTCGAGTATGCACCTGAGATTGCTCCAACAGCAATAGTGCCAATTGTAAAAGCATTAAGCTCAATATAGCCCATGTATCCAAATATCTTAGCGAGATACATAACTGCGCTACTACCTCCAAAGAAAAGTAAGTAGATGACTAGAAGTTCCGGAATTCCTCTAATAATCGTCGTATAAACTTCTGCGATTGCTCTAAGCGCAAAAAAATTAGATAATTTACATGCTGCAAAGACAATTCCTATTGTAATTCCTAGCAACAATGATGAAGAGCTGACAAGGATGGTCATTACGGCTCCCATGAGCATTTCATCTCCCCATCCTGTTGGACCTAATGCAAAAACATCAAACATATCATTAGATAAAAAAAAACGGCTGCCTCAAGAAAACAGCCGTCTTTCTATATTATTATTAACAAAATTAAGGAGATAAGTCTTTTCCGTTAAACCATTCCATAGAAATTCTAGAAATAGTACCATCTGCTGCTGCTTCAGCTATTGCTTTATCAAACATTGCTTTAAGATCAGCATCACCTTGTCTTATTCCAGCTCCAACGCCTTCTCCAAGAAGACCTCCAAATATATTGGGACCAAATGTCACTACATCTGAACCACCCGCTGTTTCCATGAATGCCTCAGCTGTACCACTGTCACACAACATTGCATCAATTCTACCGGCAGCAAGATCTAAATTCATCTCATCCTGTGTTTGATAAGTTGTAGGGGCTTGGTCTAAGTATGTATTAACAAAATTTTCGTGAATTGTAGCAACTGTAACACCTATTTTCATGCCTTTCATTGCATTGTTTAGAGCGCTGATAGTTCCAGAAGTTGAATCTCCATCATCATCCAGGTTTAGGTTTTTTTCTGATGTAAATGTACTTAAAGGATTTCCGCTAATAGTATATAACCTTGCTGGCTCAGTCATATAGGCTTTAGAAAAGCTTATCGTTTTTTTACGCTCTTCAGTAACAGACATCCCAGCCATGATTACATCATACTTCCCGTTTACTAATGCAGGAATAATTCCATCCCAGTCTTGTTGTACAAATTCACATTCAGCGTTCATACGAGCACATAAGTCTCTTGCAAGATCTAATTCAGCTCCAACTAAATTGCCATCAGAGTCTGTAAAGTTCCAGGGTGCATAAGCGCCTTCTGTTCCTATTTTTATTGTAGACCAGTGGCCATCAGCAGATGCAACTGTAGATAGAGCTGATATCATTAGCCCTACCATTATTGATTTTAAATTTCTCACTTAAATACCTCCAAATTGTAATAAATAGATTGATAGGTTCTAATAAAAAAATGAAATGAGCAAGAAAAATGTTAGTTTTTCGGTATTATTTCTGCAGTCTGTTCCAAAGATAAATTATTATTGCAACAGATATAATCCCGACAACGCCCTCACTTCCAAGCCTGTTAAATAATCCAACTA
>CACLBX010000011.1 GCA_902605215.1 uncultured Pelagibacteraceae bacterium | reverse complement strand
TTTAATATTCTTAGTACAGAATAAGTCTTTGACTCCTATGGGTATACCGTCAAACCGGCTTTTTAGTTTTCCCTGTTGACGTCTTAGATCAGATTTTTCAGCTTCATCTAGAGCTTGCTCTGCTGAAACAGTATTAAAACAATTAAGTTCATCTGCTTCTTTAATTTTTTCTAAATAAATCTTTGTAAGGTCAACTGATGTAGTTTCATTTGTTTCAAGAAGACTGCCTGCCTCTATAAAATTTAAATTTCTTTTCATGATTTTATTCAATTACTTTTGGTACAGAAAAAAAGTCTAATTCTTTCTGCGGAGCATTTTCTAATATTTCATTGGCTGTATTCACGTCTGAGGCAATATCTTCTCTCATAACCAACGATTGATCTAACGAGTTAGAAGTCGGATCAACATTTTCTGTATCAATGCTTTTTAATCTGTCAATAAACTCTATGATTGAACCAAGATCTGATGATAATGACTTTAACTTACTCTCATCAATCTGAATTTTTGATAGCTTTCCTAATTTGTAAAGACTGTCTTTATCAAATTTCATATTTTCTCATATATAAGGTTTAAACATTCTATGATATACATATAAAAAATGCTTAATTCAACAAACAAAGTAGACGATTTACATGAATTCAAACCATTTCTTTTGAATCAAAAAAGAATAATGGGATTAGATATGGGTAAAAAAAGGATAGGTGTTTCAATCTCAACTCATAGTCTAGATGGCGCCTTGCCTTTAAGAACTATCAGTGAAGATAAATTTAGCAATATTATTGATATACTAAAAAGTATTATCTCAGAATATAATATAATGGGAATTATATTTGGGCTTCCAAAGAACATGGATGGAACTGAAGGGAGAAGTGCACAGTCTGTAAAAGATAAAGCAGAAAAAATGTGCAGTGAAATAAACATCAAATATGCATTTTGGGACGAAAGACTTTCTACCGTTGCTGTTGAGAGAAATTATGAGAAAAATGAAAAAAGTAGATCAAAAAAAAAACAGGCTAAAAAAGACATTGATAACTTAGCCGCAGCATTTATCTTAGAAGGTGCAATAAATTATATAATGAAAAGTAAGTATTGATGTCTAGTGATATTAAAATACCCGAAATAAGTCAAAAACATTTATTAGGAATAAAATATCTTTCTGTTGAAGATGTAAATAAAGTTTTGGAGCTTGGAAATTTTTTTAAACTAAAAAATAAAGAAAAAAATAAAAATTATCCTATCCTTACCGGAAGAACAGTAATTAATCTTTTTTTTGAACCTTCTACAAGGACATTAATATCCTTTGAAATTGCAGCTAAACGATTGGGAGCTGACGTAGTTAATATGAATATTCAAGGCTCCTCTCTTAGAAAAGGTGAGACGTTATTTGATACAGCTCAAACTATTGGAGCAATGAATCCTGATCTCGTGATAATTAGACACAATGAGGATAATTCTGCAGAGAAAATTTCAAATCTCTTGAATTGTCCTGTAATCAATGCTGGAGAGGGTGTAAATGAACACCCTACTCAAGCACTGCTTGATGCATTTACGATCCTTAGTCACAAAAAAACTCTTAAAGATCTTACTGTCTCAATCTGTGGGGACCTAGAACATAGTCGTGTTGCAAGATCAAATTACTATTTGTTAACTAAAATGGGCTCTAGCGTCAGATTTGTTTACCCAAAATATTTCGAACCTAGTGATTTAAATAAATATAAAGTTGAGACTTTTAATGATTTAGATAAAGGAATAAAAGACTCTGATATAGTAATGATGCTCAGAATTCAAAATGAGAGAATTTTAGATACCGAATTGCCAAGCACAAAAGATTACTTTTTAAAATATGGTCTTACATCAGAAAGATTGAAAAATGCTAAAGAAGATGTTCTCATAATGCATCCAGGCCCTATTAATAGAGATGTGGAAATAGAGAGCTCATTAGCTGATGACGTAAATAAATCAGTTATTAATGAACAAGTAGAAAATGGTGTTGCCATCAGAATGGCTTGCTTAGCAATTTTACTTAAATAAATGATTTCAGAAGTTTTCTTAATAATTTTATTTTCTTATATTTTAGGCTCTATACCTTCAGGCGTAATACTGGCTAAATTTTTTGCGCTTGATGATATTAGAAAAATTGGATCAGGAAATACTGGCACAACAAATGTCCTTAGAACTGGTAATTATAGTGCAGCTGCATTAACTCTTATTCTGGATTTTAGTAAAGCTAGCTTAGCTATATATTTAACTCAAATTTTTAATGAGCAATTAATTATCTTATCAAGCTTGTTTATTCTTATTGGACATATATTTCCAATTTGGCTTAGATTTAAAGGAGGCAAAGGTTTCGCATCTTATTTAGGCATAGTCTTTATGATAAATTTTTACTTATTTAGTTTTATTGCATTAATATGGATTTTTATTTTCTTAGTAATAAGAATTTCATCTCTTTCAGCATTGATAAGTAGCTTTAGCTCTATTCTTCTCACTTACTTTTTGTTTAATTCAGATGAATTATTAATTTTTATACTCACATTAATAATCTATATTTCCCACTACGAAAATATTAAAAGACTCGTAAACGGTACAGAAAAAAAAATTAAATAACCCCAGTATTCTGGGTTTATTTATATTATTTTCTTCATAGATTTGACAAAATGCAAAAATAAATATTTAAATCCGCAAAAATTAGTGATTTAAAAAAATGAATTTAGTTATTGTTGAAAGTCCTGCAAAAGCCAAAACAATTAATAAATACCTTGGTAATGAATTTAATGTCCTTGCAAGCTTTGGTCATGTTCGAGATTTGCCTTCAAAAAATGGGTCAGTTGATCCAGAAAACGATTTTTCATTCGAATGGGAAGTTTCAAATACATCAAAAAAACATATTAAAGAGATATACGAAGCAGCAGAATCTTCTTCTCATATATTTCTTGCCACTGACCCAGACCGAGAAGGTGAAGCCATCGCCTGGCACATAATTGAATTATTAAATAAAAAAAAGCTTATAAAAGACAAATCTGTAAAAAGGGTAGTGTTTAGTGAGATCACCAAATCAGCGGTAAAAAACGGTATTGATAATCCAAGGGAACTTGACCGCTCATTGGTTGATGCTTATTTAGCAAGAAGAGCCCTGGATTACTTATTCGGTTTTAATTTATCTCCTGTTTTATGGAGAAAACTTCCTGGAGCTAAATCTGCAGGAAGAGTACAATCAGTTGCGCTCAGACTAATTTGTGAAAGGGAAGTTGAAATTGAGTCTTTTGACCCTCAAGAATACTGGAAAATAAAAGCTAATATAGATGTCTTGGAAAATATTATTGAGTCAAACCTCACTCATTTTAATAATGAGAAAATAGATAAATTCACTTTTAAAAATGAGAGTGAAGCTAAAAAAGTTACTGAGTCTTTCAAAGGAAAAAATTTTAAATTTACAGATATTACGAAAAAACCTGCTTCTAGAAACCCAGACGCTCCATTTAGTACATCTACTCTTCAGCAAACTGCCTCAAGTATTTTTGGATTTGGGGCCTCAAGAACAATGCAGATTGCTCAGCGTCTTTTTCAAGGTGTCGAAATAAACGGTGAAACAACTGGGTTGATAACTTACATGAGAACAGATAGCACTGACTTATCCAAAGAGGCCATAGATTCATATAGAAAATTTATAAAAGATAACTTTGATCCAGCGTACCTTCCAAAAGAAATTAGGAGTTTTAAAAGTAAAAAAGCAAAAAATGCACAAGAAGCTCATGAAGGGATTAGGCCAACTGACGTGTTAAGAAAACCAGATGAGATGAAGAAGTATTTAGATGCAGATGGCTTTAAACTTTATGACTTAATTTGGAAAAGATCATTGGCTAGTCAGATGAATTCAGCCGCATTTGAAAGGACTGCAATATCGATTTCAAGTGAAGATGAATCATTGAAACTTAGAGCGAATGGCTCAATCCAGACATTTGATGGCTTCTTAAACATATATAGTGAATTTAACAAAAAATCAGATGACACTGATTTAGATGAGAATGAGGACGATAAGGACCTTCCCAGCATTATGCTGGAAGACAAAATTGAAAATGTTGATCCTTTAAGTACTCAACACTTTACTCTGCCTCCTCCTAGATATTCTGAGGCAACATTGGTTAAAAAACTTGAGGAACTTGGAATTGGAAGGCCGTCAACCTATGCAAGTATAATATCAGTTTTAAAAATGAGAAATTATGTTGAAGTAGAGAAAAATCGTTTCATTCCTGAAGACAGAGCTATTCTCATCACAGGTTTTCTTAAGGGCTTTTTCTCAAAATACGTTGACTATGAATTCACAGCTGAAATGGAAGAATCACTTGATGAAATAACGTCTGGTCAAATAGATTGGAAAGAATTTCTAGAAAAGTTTTGGAAGAATTTCTCGTCAAATATAGGAGAGGTAACTGATTTAAGAATTACAAATGTTCTGGATCATCTAAATGATAGCCTTAAAAATCATATTTTTGTTGAACCAGAGGGAAAAAATATTACACGCTGTTGCCCATCTTGTGAAGGTGAACTGAGCTTAAAAGTTAGTAGATTTGGTGCATTCGTTGGCTGTTCAAATTATCCTGAATGTAAGTTTACAAGACCTATTTCTCCAAGAAAAATAAAAGAAGTGGTTGAAGATACAATTCTTGGGGTAGACACGGAAACAAATAAAGAAATTAAGCTTTTAAGTGGCAGATTCGGACCCTACATACAGCTTGGTGACAATGATCAAAAAGAAAAACCAAAAAGAGCAAGTATTCCTAAAGGAATACCGGCTTCAGAAATTGATCTTGATAAAGCCAATTATCTGTTAAGCCTTCCTCGAGAAATTGGCACTCATCCTGAAAATGGTGAAATGATAAGCGTAAATTATGGCCGCTATGGTGGATACATTACTTGCAGTGACAAAAATGCAAGCCTTGAGGATAATTCAGAAATATTTGAAATTGGAATTAATAGAGCTGTATCACTTTTAGCAAACGCTAAGCCAGGAAGGCTAAAAAGTTCATCTGAAATCAAAACTCTTGGTGAACATCCTGAGGATAAAAAGCCAATAAAAGTTATGAAAGGTAAGTTTGGTCCCTATATAAAATATAAGACAGTAAATGCCACAATTCCTGACAGCATTGACCCAGAAGAAATAGAAATTGAAGTTGCCATTGATCTAATTGAGAAAAAGATGGAAAAAATGGGGAAAAAAAAGAAGATACCGAAGAAAAAATCTTCAAAAAAATAAAAATATCTGTATCTTACATTAACTTTATAAAAAATATTTAAAGAAGTTTCTGAAAGGTACCCTATGGCTCTCGCTCTAAATGATGTAATCGAAAAAAAATCATCAATTGATTTTAAAACACAAGCATTCATCAATGGTAATTATACTAATTCTGTTACAGGTAAAACCTTTGAAAGCATAAGTCCAGTTGATGGCTCATTAATTGCTAATGTGTCTGAGTGTGATGTCGAAGATATCAATAATGCTGTAAAGGCAGCAAGAGCAGTTTTTGAAAAAGGCTCATGGTCAAGAATGGCTCCCTCTAAAAGAAAAAAAATACTTTTTAATTTCGCTGACCTAATGAAAAAAAACATTTTGGAACTTGGACTGTTAGAAACTTTAAATATGGGTAAACCAATAACAAGAGCGACAGGAGATATAGCAGCATGTATAAATTGTACTAAGTGGTATGCTGAGGCTATTGATAAATTGTACGATGATGTTGCTCCTACAAGCGATAATATTATAGCAACTATTACTAAAGAACCGCTGGGAGTTGTTGGCGCGGTTACTCCATGGAATTTCCCATTACTTATGGCCTGCTGGAAATTTGCTCCAGCACTTGCAACTGGAAATAGTTTTATTCTAAAACCAGCTGAACAATCACCACTATCAGCATTAAGGGTTGCTGAATTAGCAATGGAAGCTGGAATACCAGAAGGAGTATTTAATGTCATTCCAGGTTTTGGCCCTACTGCTGGAAAAGCTCTTGGTACGCATATGGATGTTGACAAATTAGGTTTTACTGGCTCTACAGAAGTTGGCAGATATTTTTTATCTTATGCGGGTGAATCAAACATGAAAAGGGTTTCACTTGAATGTGGAGGAAAATCTCCAAATATTATTTTTGCTGACGCGCCTGATCTAGATCATGCTGCTAAAATGGCTGCTGACGGAATGTTTGGAAATAGTGGTCAAGTATGTGATGCGCCATCAAGACTGCTTGTAGAGAATTCTATTAAAGATGAATTTTTAGAAAAGGTTGTAAAGTACTCGGAGCCATGGACACCCGGCGATCCCTTTGATCCAAGTACTCTGATGGGCTCTATTGTTGATCATACTCAAACTAAAAGAATTATGGATTACATTGACACCGGCAAAAATGAAGGGGCAAATGTTATTACTGGAGGTGAACAAGTTTTACAGGAAACGGGTGGTTGTTATGTTAACCCTACAGTTTTTAAAGATGTTAAGAATTCAATGAAAGTTGCTAAGGAAGAAATATTTGGTCCAGTTTTGTGTACTATAGACTTTGAAAATGAAGATGAAGCTTTAGAGATTGCTAATGATACAAACTACGGACTAAATGCAATGATTTGGTCCAATGATCTTAATAAAGTTCATAAGCTTGCAAAGAGAATTAAGAGTGGCAAAGTATTGATAAATAGTGTTAGTGATGGAGATATGTCATTACCTCACGGGGGGTATAAACAATCAGGTTTTGGAAGAGATAAATCACTTGAAGCGTTAGGCCAATATACTCAAACTAAGCTTACACTGATAGAAATTAAATAGTTAGCAATGAAAGCTAAACTATCCGAAGGTCTAATAGACCAGATCCGTAAAACTGTAATTGTTCAAGATAAGCATTTGCTAATCTCTGATGCAGATGAAGTTCTTTTAAACTTTTTACCTTGTTTTGAGAATTATTTGCAAAATAATTCAATGTGGTACGATTTAAAATCATATGCACTCTTTGGTAATATAAAAAATAAGGTTTCGAATGAGTCAATCTCTAATGAAGATGTTTTGTTTCACCTAGAAAACTTTTTTAAAAATAGATCAAGACAAATTGATTTTGTCCAAGACTCAATTAATTCGTTAAATAATCTCGTCAATAGATTAAATTTTCAAATAATTATTTTAACAAATATACCATTCAAGTATCTAGAGGATAGAAAGGCATGTTTTAGAGATAATGGTCTTGAGTTACCAATTATTGCAGGTAATGGCCCTAAAGGACTTGTTATAAAAGAGTTAGTGAAAAGCTATAACGGCAAGATCTTTTTTATTGATGACCTAGCTCCTCATATTATTTCTTCAAAACTTGAAGTGAAACGTGCAAAAACTATTCATTATATTTCAGATGAGAGACTCTCCAAACTTGCAAAAACACCGAAAGAAGCAGATTTTCGTGCAAACAGCTGGAAAGAAATATATAATTTTATTGAAGATGAAATTAAAAGATAAGATTTTAGAAATAGATAAAAATTATGAAGACTTTAAGGTTGCAACTCTTGGTAATTATATTCCAGCGAAAAAAATAGGCAACTTAATCTATATCTCTGGACAGTTGCCTCTCATCAAAAATCAACTCATAACAGGTAAAGTACCTACACAAAATTCAATTGAGACAGCAAAAAAAGCGGCAAAAATATGCATGCTAAATACTCTATCTATTTTAGATCAAATATACTCATCGTATTCCCTAGAAAGTTTTAGTTGTGTCCATATTGCAGGTTATATCAATTCAGAAAGTAGTTTTGAAGATCATCCAACGATAATCAATGGGGCTTCAGATGTGGTTTGTGAAATACTCTCAGATAATGGTAAACATTCACGTATAGCTGTTGGGTGTATCTCACTGCCAAAAAATGCGTGTGTGGAGATTTCATCAATTTTCTCAATTATTGAAAAATGAAGGAGTTCCTGAAGCGGCCAATAGCTCATCGAGGACTTCATAAGAAAAATTATATAATTGAAAATTCTTTAGAAGCTTTTGAAAATGCTATTAAAAATAATTTTGCTATAGAATGTGACGTTGTTTTATCTAAAGATCATGAAGTAATCGTATTTCATGATTACAGCCTAAAAAGATTATGCAATTTAGAAGATAATGTTGCTGAAATGAATAGCAATGAGTTGAGGCAAATTAATCTACTAGACACAAAGTCAAAAATACCAACATTAGAAGAAATGTTTTATCAAGTTGATTCTCGTGTACCTATTTTAATAGAAATAAAGTCTGGCTTTAATCCAATTATTGAAGAAAGATTAGTTGAATTGACAAGAACATATCAAGGAGAGGTTGCATTTCAATCATTTGACCAAAAGGCGTGTGAATGGTTTCGTGATAATGCTCCTTATTACAACACAGGTCTCATTATAAGTAGTAACGAGATAAAGAAAAATACAATACAAGAATTAAATATAGATTTTATAGCAGTTGATATCAATAATATAGAAAGTGTCGATGTTCAGAATATTCGAAAGAATAATCTACCGACTTTTACGTGGACAATTAATAATGACGAAAAGCTTAAATTATCACAAAAGTTTGCAGATAATTGTATTTTTGAAAATTTACTAATTTAAAAAAATGAAAATTATTAAAAGTATTAAATATTTAAAAAGAATAGTTAAAGAATCAAGAAGAAATGGTTCGAGTATTAATTTTATACCGACTATGGGAGCTCTTCACTTGGGACACATCAAATTAATACAAAAAGCAAAAAAAAGAAATGCAGTTAGAATTGTAAGCATTTTCATAAATCCTTCTCAATTTGGTCCAAGTGAAGATTTAAAAAATTATCCAAGGACCATTCATAATGATTTAAATCTTCTAAGAAATGAAGATGTTGATATAGTATTTCTTCCAATTGAAAATGAAATTCTTAAATATAAAACATTTTACAAATGTCCTAACTTTAAAATAGAAAATATCTTATGTGGTAAAAGTAGGCCTAATTATTTTCCGGGTGTAAAAAACATTGTCATTAAGTTGTTTGATATTGTTCAAGCTGATAATTCTTTCTTTGGAGAAAAAGATTATCAGCAATTAGTCGTTATAAAAAAATTGCGGGATGAGCTAAACTTTGGAACTAAAATTATTCCTATTAAAACTGTAAGAAATAAAAATGGATTACCGCTTTCATCTAGAAACAAATATTTAGAAATTAATGAAATTGAAATAGCCAATAAAATCAATAAGATATGCAAATATTTAATCCCTAAAGTTAAAAATAAACTTAATACAACAAAGATTTTAGCTCATGCTAAGCGCGAACTTCGTATGAACGGGATAGATAAAATTGATTACCTAACAATCCTTACTGATACTTTAGAAAAAAGAAGATCTTTAAAATCAAAATCAAGAATTTTTATTGCTGCAAATGTTGGAAGTACTCGATTAATTGATAATTTTCCAATTTAAAATAAATATATTGAAGCTAATCCCAAGAAAGACAGAAATCCAAACACATCTGTAATTGTTGTTACAAATACACTTGAAGCAAGGGCTGGATCAATTTTAATTCTATTGAAAACATATGGAATAAGGAATCCAAAAAAACCAGCTGATAAAATATTAATAATCATTGCTGCGCCTACAATAATTGAAAGGGACATATCTTCAAACCAAATCAATGCAGCTACGCCGGTAAGAATAGCAAATATAAATCCGTTTAAAATGGAAATTCCAATCTCCTTTATAAATACTTTCCTTCTGTTATTTTCAACAAGCTCTTTTGTTGCCAGAGAACGCACTGTTAAAGTAAGTGTCTGAGTTCCTGCGTTGCCACCCATAGAAGCAACTATTGGCATTAAAACAGCAAGTGCTACCATTTTTTCGATACTAGCGTCAAAAAGGCTAATTACATAAGAAGCTAGTATTGCAGTTAATAAATTTATAAATAGCCAGATAAACCTTCTTTTTGTTGATCTTCCAATAGATTGGTTCATCTCACTTTCAGCAACGCCTCCTAATCTAAGAATATCCTCTTCAGCTTCCTCTTGAAGAACCCATACGATATCATCTGCCGTAATTCTTCCAATTAATCGATTTTGATCGTCAACTACTCCAGCTGAAACTAATGAATATTGCTCAAAAAATAATGCTACTTCTTCTTGATCCATAGAGGCCTTAACGAACTTTGGGCTGTCTTCCAGTATATCGCTTAGCTTTGTATCTCTTTGTGAGCGAAGTACTTTAGATACTGATGCACTACCCAGTGGTTTATTTGATGGATCAACAATAAATAATTCAAAAAAATCATCTGGTAAATTTATTTCTTTTCTCAAATAGTCAATTGCTTGACCCACAGACCAGAAGCCAGGCATTGATACAAATTCTTTTTGCATTCGTCTTCCCGCCGTATCTTCAGGGTAATTAAGGCTCTCCTCAAAAATGACACGATCTGCTGGATTTACTTGATCTAGTATTTTTTTCTTTGATTTGGGCTCCAGGGACTCAATCAAATTGATTGCATCATCAGTTTCCATTTCACTGATTGATCTTACAACTTTCTTTTCCTCTAAATTTTGAACAGTTTCGTCAATAATGGTGTCATCTAATTCAGCTAATACCTCTGTATATCGATCTTCCATGAGGGTTCCAAGAATGTATGATCGCTGATCTGTATTCAGGAAAGTAAGTAAATCTGCTAAATCTGCAGGATGCAAAGGCTCAATAAGACCTTCGAGGTTTGCCCTGTTTTCTTCATTACAATTAGCAATTACTGCATTGATCAGTTTATTGTTAAATGTAATATTTTCATTTTGAGTAAGATCGCTACTGATTTCATTCATAATTTCCTTTATGTATATTAAAATAGTTTATTATCCAGGAAAACATGGAATTAAAAATAAGTACTAATCCACAAGATTACCTTGAATGTCTTAAAAACATGGAAAATAGGGTGAGTCAAATTATTGAAAATAAGTCAGATGAATTAGTTTGGATGCTAAATCATCCAACAATATATACCTCCGGTTCCAAAGATAACAAAGATGATCTACTTGATTCACAGAGTTTCCCGGTTATTCAAACTAATAGAGGAGGCAAGTATACCTACCACGGTCCTGGTCAGAGAGTAGTATACTTGATGCTTAATTTAAATAATAGAACAAAGGATATAAAAAAGTTTGTATCTTCAATTGAAAGTATAATTATAAATACTTTAAAAACTTTCAATATTGAAGGAATTAGCTTAACTGAACATCACGGTGTATTTGTAAAAAAAATAGATAATAAATATTATAAAATTGCAAGCATAGGGCTTAAATTTAAAAAGTGGGTAACCTATCACGGCTTTTCTATAAATATTAATCCTAACCTGAGTCACTATAAAGGGATAAGACCTTGTGGCCTTGATAGTGAATACGTTACCAGTTTCTATGATCTAGGATTCGATATTGATATTGAAGACTTTGATGATATCCTAGTTAAAAATATTTTTGATACTTTTAATGAATTACACACTTAACATTAAAAAAAATAATAAAAATTCACTTTGCATTTTATTAAATGGCAAAAAATATGAAGTCAATTCTCAATGGCTTTATGAGCATAGTGACAATGCAGAAATAAGGGACCCCTATACTAAACAGTTATTAATTGAAGCGGCTGAAATAAGCCCATCATTAAAAATCATCGATGCTCAAATAGAAAAGGAAACATTGGCAATTACTTTTTCTGATAATTCTCAACATAATTACAAAATAAACTATATATATTCGCAACTTAAAAAAGCGCCTGTGAGTGATGATAAGTACCTTTGGAATAAAAAAAATCTTAAGGTTCCAAAGTATAATTTTAAGAATATAAATAATAAAATGCTATTTGATATAATGTCTAGCGTTGATAAATTAGGATTTTGTTTAGTAAGGAATATACCTAAAAAGAAAAACGGATTAAATGAATTAATGAAACTCATTGGTCCAGTAAAAAAGACAAACTGGGGTGGAATTGCAGACGTTAAAAATATAAATAAGGCTTACGATTTAACTATGACGACCAGAGGTCTTGAGAATCATACAGACAATCCCTATCGATTTCCAACTCAAGGTTATATTTTTCTACATTGTATTGAAAATGCAAATAATGGTGGTGAGAATACTATAACTGATGGTTTTAATATTGCTAATATTCTCAGAAAGAGGCATAAAAAATACTTTGATACCCTTACATCATTTAATACTTTTTTTAGATACGCTGATAAAAATGCTTATCTTGAAAATAAATGTAAACTTATTGAATTGGACGATGATAATAATATTTGTCAAATACGATATAACAATAGAACTGAAGTTATGCCTTATGAAAATAATAAAAGATTAAATGAATATATAAAAGCGAGAAGAAAATTTTGGGACTTGATTAAAGACTCCAAAAACAATATCGAAATAAAGCAAATGTCAGGTGATATGTTAATTCTTGATAACTATAGAGTTTTGCATGGAAGAAAAAGTTATAAAGATCGAGAAAATAAAAGATACTTTAGGCAAGGTTATATGGACAGAGATATATTTCAAAGCAAATTAAAAACTGCAACTAGTTCTTAAATAAGATCAGTTCCTCATCAGCACTAACACTGTCACCGGCCTTAACTAGTATCTTTTCAATCACGCAATCTTTTTCACTTTTTAGAATATTTTCCATTTTCATAGCTTCTATTATTAGTAATTGATCGGCGTTTTTGACCTTCTGACCTTCAATAACATCAACTGATTTAATCAATCCAGGCATGGGTGATATTAATTTCTTAGATAAGTCTTCTTTTACGTCTTTTGGCATTAACTTAAGAAGGTCTTTTTGTGTACTTTGAACTACAACTGTTTTTGTCCTACAATCTAAAAAACTTACATCCGAAGTATGCAAATTAATAAGATTATTTATTTTAAAATAAAATATTTCTTCATTGACTTTAAATGAACACAGTTTTTGATTTAAATTGAACGAAGATTCTACTTTAATCTTTTTCTTGTTAATCTCAATTAACAAAGATAACGAGTTATCAACAATAGCTGCCTCATTCAAGAAGATACTTAAGTAGTCTTCAGAAATTTTAACACTAAAGTTTTTACTTATGACATTACTTAAATTAAAAGATTGTTTTGCATACATAAGCATTGAAATAATTCCGAATTTTTGACGCTTATCATCTGTCATTGTCAAATTTGATGAGTAACCATTTTTAAATTTTTCTTTAATGAAATTTGTGCTTATTACCCCTTTTTGAAATTTTTTATCTTCTAAAATAGCTATTAAGAAATCGATATTATTTTCTAAGCCTGAAAGATAGTAGTTTTGAAGTGAATTGATCATTAGATTGATAGCGCTTATTCTGTCTTTGCTATGAACAGCTAATTTCGAAATCATGGGGTCATAGTACAATGAAACCTCAGATCCTGGACTGATGCCTGTGTCATTTCTTATCACTTCATAATCTTTTTCAATTTTTTTAGGTTCGATATATCTAGTGACTCTTCCAATAGAGGGAAGAAAGTCCTTCGTAGGATCCTCTGCATAAATTCTGGACTCAACTGACCAACCATTTAGCTTTATATCTTCTTGTCGGATAGCTAATTTCTTATTATCTGCGCTTAGGATCATTTGTTCAACTAAATCAATACCTGTAACTAGTTCTGTTACAGGATGTTCAACTTGTAATCTTGTATTCATTTCTAAGAAGTAGAAATTCTTTTTTGAGTCTACAACAAATTCGACAGTCCCAGCAGAGTCATACTTTACCTCTTTAGCGAGTATTATGGCCTGACTTGCCATTTCACTTCTCATATCTTCATCAACAAATGGTGACGGACATTCCTCAATAACTTTCTGATATCTTCGTTGAATTGAACATTCTCTTTCACCTAAATGAATTTGATTTCCATGCTTATCACAAAGTATTTGAATTTCTATATGTCTTGGTTGCTCAATATATTTCTCAATAAATACTCGATCATCTCCAAAACTTTTCTTTGACTCGCTCTTTGCAGCAATGAAGTTCTCCTCTAGTTCTCTATCTTTTCTTACAATCCTCATTCCCTTTCCACCACCTCCTGCTGAGGCTTTTAATAGAACTGGAAATCCAATTTTTTTTGAAATCTTGAGAGCTTCTGAAGCATTTTTTACTGGCGCAGTGTGGCCAGGAATTACATTGAGTTTTAATTTTATGGCAAGATTCTTCGATTCAATTTTGTCGCCCATTTTTTTTATTGCCATTGGATTTGGCCCAATGAACTTAATTTTTTCTTTTTTTAGCCTGTTAACGAACGGTGCATTCTCAGATAGGAATCCGTAGCCTGGATGAATAGCGTCTGATTTTGATTTTTTAGCTATTGATATAATTTTGTCTGCATCAAGGTATGATTCACTTGGTTGCGAACCTCCAAGATAATAAGATTCATCTGCTTGTTTGACAAATAGGGCATCTTTATCAGCATCAGAATATACCGCGACTGTTTTTATTTTTAGTTTCTTAGCAGTTTTTATCACTCTGCAGGCTATTTCGCCTCTATTGGCTATTAAAATTTTTCTTATCATTTTTATAGTGGAATGTTGTCGTGTTTTTTTAATGGCAAAGAAAGTTCTTTGTCTTTTAGATTCTCGAGGGCTGTTGCTATTCTCTTTCTTGTAGAGTGTGGCCTAATTACATCGTCAATAAACCCTCTTTTTGATGCAATAAATGGATTTGCAAATTGTTCTGTATAATCTTGAGTTCTTTTTTCTATTTTTTCCTTATCCTTAATTTCATTTCTATATAAAATTTCCGTCGCTCCTTTTGCTCCCATTACTGCAATTTCAGCACTAGGCCATGCATAATTAATATCTCCCCTGAGATGTTTTGATGACATCACAACATAGGCTCCTCCATATGCTTTTCTTGTAATAATCGTTATCTTGGGAACGGTAGCTTCGGCATACGCAAATAATAATTTTGCGCCATTTTTTATAATTCCATTGTGTTCTTGAGATACACCCGGTAAGAAGCCTGGAACATCGACAAAGGTTACAATAGGAATATTAAAGCAATCACAAAATCGAACAAATCTTCCACCTTTTTTACCGGAGTCGATATCTAGACATCCTGCTAATACCAGCGGTTGGTTGGCAACAAATCCAACAGTTCTGCCTTCAACTGTTCCAAATCCAGTAATAATATTTTTTGCATAATCTTTTTGAATTTCAAAAAAATAATTATTATCAGCCACTTTTGTTATCAATTCCTTCATATCATATGGTTTATTTGGATTATCAGGAACTAAAGTATCAAGAGAATAATCAGGGCTTAAGTCTTGAAAATCTTTTTTAATATTAGTGGATTTCTCTCTATTGCTAGCAGGTAGTAAATCAATAAGGTTCTTTACCTCATGAAGAGTTTCAATATCATTATTAAAAGCTCCATCAGCAACAGATGATTTTGATGTATGAGTTTTAGCTCCTCCAAGCTCTTCTTGACTTACATTTTCCTGTGTGACTGTTTTAACTACATCAGGTCCTGTAACAAACATAAAAGAAGTATTCTTAACCATAAAGATGAAATCTGTCATCGCGGGAGAGTAAACCGCACCACCCGCACATGGCCCCATAATTACAGATATTTGAGGAACAACCCCTGAAGCAAGAACATTTCTTTTAAAAACTTCTGCATAGCCAGCAAGTGATGCAACACCCTCCTGTATTCTTGCACCACCTGAGTCATTAATTCCTATAATTGGTGCACCCACTTTCATTGCCATGTCCATAACTTTGCAAATTTTTTCTGCATGAGCTTCTGATAGAGAGCCGCCAAAGACAGTGAAATCTTGACTAAATATATAAACGAGTTTCCCGTTTATTCTTCCACTACCTGTAACAACGCCATCACCAGCATATTTCTGTTTTTCCATTCCAAAATCATTTGTTCGGTGTTCTACATACATGTCATATTCTTCAAAAGTATCGTCATCTATGATGATATCTATTCTCTCTCTAGCAGTTAACTTTCCTCTAGCATGCTGAGCATCGACGCGCTTCTTACCTCCGCCAAGTTTAGCTTGTTCCCTTTTTTTTTCTAATTCTTTGATTATGTCTGTCATGAACTTCTATAATATATCATATATCATATATCTTAATTATCAATTTATAAGTATTCTTCAAAGTGTGAAGGCAATTTTGCATTGATATTTACTTTTTGGTTATCTTGATCAACAAAGTTTAATTGACCCGCGTGTAAAAACAAATTCTTTTGATTAGCATCTTTATTATACTGATAATATTTTTTATCCCCAAGTATTGGAGATTGATTTAAATAGCAATGCATGCGAATTTGATGTTTTCTTCCTGAAGATGGCTGGAGCTTAAGAAAATAAAGTTTATTTTTAAGTACTTTTATCACTTCATACTTAGTACTTGCATCCAGAGTTTTTCCCGTATTACTCAATCTGTCATTAAATATACCTTTATTCTTTTTAGGTTTATTTTTTACTATAGCAAAATATGTTTTTGTAATCTTTTTGGTAGATAGTAGTTTATGAAAAAATCTTGCTGCATTAAGATTTAAAGCAACAATTAACAATCCGGAAGTATCCTTGTCTAATCTGTGCACTAATTTTGGTGTATCTTTTCCAGATGCAAGGAATTTAATTAAATCATCTATCGAAATATTAATCTTTGAACCTCTTTGACAGGCTATGCCACTCCATTTATTTATTACAATAAAGTTTTTATTTCTAAAAACTATAGATTTCTTAATTTTAGATTTTAAATTTTCTGGAACTGTCGAAGCTATATTCTTATCGATACCAGCTCTATATTCTTTAAATACTATGATTTGGTCAGCCTCTACTAGCCTGTAATTGCTGCTTGATTTCTTTTTGTTTACTTTAATATTCTTTTTTCTGATTTCTCTTTGTATCAATGAAAAGGGAACTGCTAGTTGTTCCTTCAAAAATTTATCTAACCTTGTTCCAGCTGAGTCTTTATCAACTATGATTAATTTTTTCGAGCTCACAAAATTATATGAATGAAAAAGAAATGATTGAAATAAATAAATTATTTACCTTGTTCCAAAATTTGAATAAATGCCATAGGTGCATTGTCTCCAGTCCTGTAACCAGCTTTTATAATCCTACAATAACCGCCATTTCTCTCCTTAAATCTCTCTGAGAGATCACCAAAGACCTTAGTTACTGCTTCTTTATCTCTGAGAGAGGCAAATGCATTCGTTCTTGATGATTGCTTGTTTTTCTTTCCAAGTGTGATGATCTTTTCAACAAACGGTCTTAATTCTTTTGCTTTTGGTAAAGTAGTTTTGATTGTTTCATGTTTTATTAATGAAACAGCCATATTCTCTAACATAGCTATTCTATGAGTAGATGTTTTGTTGAGCTTTCTTTTTGCTATGCCGTGTCTCATGATTAGTTATATGGATCCTCAATCTTCCTAGCAAGTTCCTCTATATTTTCAGGAGGCCAGTTTGGAACTTCCATGCCTAGGTAAAGAGACATAGTTCCTAAAACTTCTTTAATTTCGTTTAGTGACTTTCTACCAAAGTTTGGCGTTCTTAGCATTTCAATTTCACTTTTTTGAACAAGATCACCTATATAGATTATATTATCATTGCGAAGACAATTCATAGATCTCACAGATAATTCCAGTTCTTCAACTTTTCTTAGCAAGTTTTTATTAAACTGTGGCTCTAAAGTATCAGGCTCCTCTTGTATTTCTTCTGGCTCGTCAAAATTAATAAAGGACTGAAGCTGATCCTGAATGATCCTTGCTGCAAAAGCAATGGAGTCATCAGGTGTTACTGACCCGTTAGTTTCAATAGTTAGTATTAATTTATCATAATCTAGAACTTTACCTTCTCTTGTATTTTCAATGCTGTATGAAACTTGTTTTACTGGACTAAAGATTGAGTCAATTGGTATTAATCCTATTGCAGAATCTTCAGGTTTATTATGCTCAGCAGCAACGTATCCTTTTCCTTTAGCTACAGTTAATTCCATATTGAATTCTGTATTGTCATCAAGGTTACATATGACTAATTCTGGATTTATAATATCAATCTCTGAAGGTGTATTAATCATTCCTGCTGTAATTTCACCAGGGCCTGTTACGTTCAGATTCATCTTTCTGACGCCCTCTGAATGCATGTTTAAAGATAAAGATTTAATATTCAAGACAATATCGGTTACATCTTCACGAACACCGTCAATTGAAGAAAATTCATGAAGTACATTATCTATTTTAATAGCTGTAACTGCGGTACCTTGCAAAGAAGATAAAAGGACTCTTCTCAAAGCATTACCTAAGGTTAATCCAAAGCCTCTTTCTAGAGGCTCTGCCACTAAAGTTGCTTTATACTGCAAGTTTTCATCGTTTGTTAATTTCAATTTAGATGGCTTAATTAATGTTTGCCAATTGTTTATTATACTCATGGTTGTTCCTCTTATAAAAAACTAAACTCTTCTCTTCTTCGGTGGCCTGCATCCATTATGTGGAATAGGCGTTGTATCTTTTATTGACGTTATATAAAAACCAACAGCCTGAAGTGCACGAAGAGCAGATTCACGGCCTCCACCAGGACCTTTAACGAATACCTGTAAATTCTTTAAGCCAAATTCTTTAGCTTTCGTCCCGGCATCTTCCGCAGCAATTTGAGCTGCGTATGGAGTTGATTTTCTAGAACCTTTAAAGCCCTTAACTCCTGCAGAGGACCAAGCAATACTATTGCCCTGCTCATCTGTAATAGTAATCATTGTATTATTGAAGGTCGCGTTTATATAGGCAAGCCCTGAAATAATACTTTTTCTTTGTTTCTTTTTTTTAGTTGTCTTAGCTTCAGCCATAATTATTTAGTAACTTTCTTCTTACCCGCAATTGCAATTGCTTTACCTTTTTTTGTTCGAGCGTTGGTGTGAGTTCTTTGACCTCTACAAGGTAAATTTCTTCTGTGTCTTACGCCTCTATAAGTGCCTAGGTCTTTTAATCTTTTAATATTACCTGAAACTTCTCTTCTTAAATCACCTTCAACTAAAAATGATGAAGAAATTACATCTGATATATTTTTAATTTCTGACTCAGATAAATCTTGAACTCTTGCATTTGAGTCAACGTTAGCTTTTAAACAAATATCGTTAGAAACCTTATTGCCAATACCGTAAACATAAGTGAGTGCAATTTTTAGCTTCTTTTGTGTTGGAATGTTTATACCAGCAATCCTTGCCATGATTAGAACCTAAAAAAAGAATTATTGAGAGAATGCGGGATTATATGATTATTGATCAATTGGTCAAGCATTTAAAGAGGCCTCTATATGAGAACTAATCCCTTGATTTATATCACTTATTTCTCCTGTGCCATGAACTTTTCTGACAAGATTCTGGGAAGAATAGTATTCAATTAGAGGCTCTGTTTCAGAAGAGTAAGTATGAAGTCTCTTAGTTAATGTTTCCAAGTTATCATCAGATCGACCTTCTGTCGTACTCCTATTCATAATTCTTTCCTTTAATACATCTTCGTTAACATCAAGCAAAATCACACAGAGTATTTTTTCATTAATGCTTTCCATTAAATGGTCGAGTAGCTCAGCCTGTTTTTTATTTCTTGGGAAACCATCAAACAGGAAACCTTTATTATTATTATTATTATTATTATTTTTATTTTCATTTATAAATTGCTTTATCAATTCAATTGTCGTTTCATTCGATACTAATTTACCATCATTTATTGTATTTTTTATTTGAATACCTAAACTTGTTTCTTTACTGCTTTCTTTTCTTAATAAGTCGCCTGTTGAGAGATGATTAAGGAAATATTTTTCACATATCAATTTTGCTTGAGTTCCTTTGCCGGCACCTGGAGGTCCAAACAAAACTATATTCATCGCCGTGATCCTCTCAGTCGTGATTTTTTGATGAGAGATTCATATTGATAGGCAAACAAGTGACTTTGTATTTGTCCTACTGTGTCCATGCCAACGACTACAACAATAAGTAGAGATGTACCTCCAAGATAAAAAGGGATTGAGTACTGAGATATTAATATTTCTGGTAATATACAAACAAAAGCTAGGTACATCGCGCCTATGGTTGTGATTCTAGAAAGAACAAAGTCAATATACTCTGCTGTTTTTTCTCCTGGACGTATTCCAGGAATAAATCCTCCTTGTCTCTTTAGGTTATCTGCCGTTTCAGAAGGGTTAAAAACAATTGAAGTATAGAAAAAAGCAAAAAAGATTATTGCTGAAGCATATAGTAACATATAAGCGGGTTGGCCTCTACCTAGAAGTGCCGCAATATCATTTAAAAGTCCAGGCTCAGCTGATACATTAAAATTTGCAATGGTTATTGGAAGCAATAGTATTGAAGATGCAAAAATTGCAGGTATTACTCCAGCAGTGTTAAGTTTTAAGGGTAAATGAGAACTATCACCAGCAAACATTTTATTACCCATTTGTCTTTTTGGGTATTGAACTATCAACCTTCTTTGAGCTCTTTCCATAAAAACAATGAAAACTACGATAGTAATAATCATTATTAATAAGAGTAATAGTGTGATTGTGGATATAGTTCCCTGCCTTCCCAAGGTCATAGTATTAATTAGAGCGCTGGGAATTTCAGCTACAATTCCTGAGAAAATTATTAATGAAATACCATTTCCTATGCCACGACTTGTAATCTGCTCACCGAGCCACATTAAAAATACTGTTCCGCCAGTTAAGGTAATCGTAGTCGATAATCTAAAGAATAGGCCTGGATCTGTTACAACTTTACCTGCCGATTCAAGACCTACTGAGATACCATACCCTTGAAGAAGCGCCAATATTACTGTTCCATATCTTGTATATTGAGTAATTTTACGTCTTCCAGGTTCGCCCTCTTTTTTAAGATTAGCTAAATGCGGCGATACACTCGTCATTAGCTGCATTATGATTGAAGAAGATATATATGGCATTATTCCTAATGCAAATATGGCCATACGACTTATCGCACCACCTGCAAAAACGTCAAACATTCCAAGAATTCCACTTTGGTTTGTTTCTACAAGTAATTTCAATTGCTCTATATCAATTCCAGGTAGTGGAATATAGGTGCCAAATCTATAAATAATTAAAGCCCCTAACGTAAACAAAATTCTTCGTTTTAGTTCCGTGGCTTTCGAAAATACACTAAAATTAAAGTTAGATGCTAATTTTTCAGCAGCAGATGCCATTATAACTATTTTCCTTGATTGATCTTTAGTTCTATACCAAGTTTTTTTATTTTATCCTCAGCTGATTTTGTAACCTTCACACACTCAATAGGATTTTTTGCTTTTAGCTCACCTGTGCCAAGAATTTTAAGAAATCTTTTATCTTTATTTTTTACTATTCCTAATTTCTTTAAAAGAAGAATATTAATCAACTGATCTTCTTTTATAGAATTCTTGTCTATTAGTTTTTGAATTGAGTCTAAATTCAATTCGTAATAATTTTTTTTTGCAAAGTTTTTGAAACCAAATTTAGGGAGTCTTCTATGAAGTGGCATTTGACCACCTTCAAAACCATTTATTGCTACCCCTGACCTTGCTTTTTGACCTTTATGTCCACTTCCTGATGTCTTGCCTTTTCCTGATCCGATACCTCTGCCTACTCTTTTCTTTGATCTGTTAGAACTATGTTTTACTGTTTCATTTAATTTCATTTTATTGCTCTTCCGTTTTAATTAAATGATCAACTTTTTTTACCATCCCACTAATTGCAGGTGTAAAATCAAGTATCACGTGGCTATTTAATTTTCTTAAACCTAAACCTCTTACAGTTGCAATCTGATCTTTTTGGGACCCTATTGTACTTTTTGTTAGAGTAATTTTTATTTTCTTAATCATGATGACTCTCTCGCTGAGGTGATATTGCCAACTTTTTTACTTCTTCTTGCAGCTATTATTTTGGGTGATTTTTGATTTTTTAAACCATCAACTGCAGCTCTTATAATGTTGTATGGATTCGTACTACCAACAGATTTTGCAACTATATCTTGAACTCCAAGTAATTCAAATACTGCTCTCACTGAACCACCAGCAATTATTCCTGTACCGGATGGAGCAGATCTCATAACTACTTTGGATGATCCGTGTACACCAACTATATCATGATGCAGCGTTCTACCCTCTCTAAGTGGCACTTTAATAAGTGTCTTTTTTGCTGAATCAGTGGCTTTCTTTATTGCCTCAGGAACTTCTTTGGCTTTTCCATGGCCAAACCCGACTTTCCCTGACTCATCTCCTGCAACTACTAATGCTGCAAAACCAAAACGCCTTCCACCTTTAACAACCTTAGTAACTCTATTAATTGCAACTAGCTTATCTTTTATTTCAACGCCATTTTGATCTTTATCTCTATTTTTATTTTCTTTATTCATAATTTTCCCTTAAAAACTTAATCCATTTGATCTTGCTTCATCTGCAATATTTTTAATAATCCCGTGATAAATATTTGGTCCGCGATCAAGATAAATATTTGTAATTCCTTTCTCTTTTGCAGCCTTGGCAATTTCTGCTCCAAGTATTTTTGCATTTTCAATATTGCACGCATTTTTCTGTTTAGCTGACTTTACTGATGATGCGCTGCAAATAGTTTTACCTTGATTATCGTCAATAATTTGCACATAGAGACATTTTGAAGATTTAAATACAGAGAGTCTTGGAAGTCCTTTGTTGTTCTTCTTAAGTTTGTATCTAATCCTATTAGATCTTTTTTGTTTAATTGAAATAGGCATTATTTCTTCTTGCCTTCTTTTCGATTAATATACTCATCTGCATACTTAATTCCCTTGCCTTTATAAGGCTCGGGCCCTCTAAATGATCTAATTTCTGCAGCTGTTTGTCCCACTAATTGTTTATTAGGACCCTTTATTTCAATGTTGTTCTGCTTATCAACAGATACTGAAATATCCTCTGGAATTTCATAATTAATTGGATGACTATAGCCAAGCATTAATTCAAGCACCTTGCCTTTAAGTGTAGCTCTATACCCTACGCCATTCATTTCTAATCTTTTTGAAAATCCTTCACTTACGCCAACTATAATGTTGTTTACAATATTTCTCTGCAAGCCCCAGAATGGCAAAAGAGATTTGTTTTCACTCTTGGGCTTCATTTTGATAATATTTTCCTCAATGTTAATTTCAATATCTTCATTTAGAGGAGATTCAAGTTTTCCCATTGGACCCTCAGCCATGAAAATACCATCCTGCATATTTACTTTAACAGTATCGGGTATCGTTATTTCTTTTGAACCAACTCTTGACATAATTAAAAGACCTTACAGATTATTTCACCACCAACTTTTTGCTCTCGCGCATCAGTATCGGTCATGACGCCTTTTGATGTAGAAATGATTGATATACCAAGACCATTATGAACATAAGGTATTCTCTCAGCCCCAGAATAGACTCTTCTTCCTGGTTTAGAAATTCTTGTAATATCAGATATTACCGGACCTCTATCATCATACTTCAATTCTATATCTAATTCTTCTTTTCCTGACGTATGTTTAGTGCGAGCATAGCCTCTTATATACCCCTCATTTTTTAAAACCTCTAATATACTTTCTCTCATCTTAGAAACAGGAGAAGAAACAATTGGCTTATTGCGCATTTGTGCATTTCTTATTCTGCTAAATAAATCTGATAATGGATCTTGTAATGACATATTTTTTCCTTTCTACCAACTTGATTTATTCATTCCTGGTATTTGACCCTTCGAAGCTAAGTCTCTAAGAGCAATACGAGATAATCTTACTCTTTTATGATAACCTCTAGGCCTTCCAGTCAATTCACATCTATTTCTAACCCTTGTTCTTGCTCCATTCCTTCGAAGTTTGGACAACTTTAATTGGGCCTGAAATCTTTCATCGATCGGAGTAGATTTGTTCATAATAAGATCTTTTAATTGAGACCTTTTATTTAGGTCTTTTTCCGACATTTGAATTCTTCGTTTATTTTTTTCTATAGAGCTTTTTTTTGCCATACCTTTACCTAATCTATTATTGGAAAATTTAAAAATTTTAAAAGAAGTAATGCCTCTTCATCATTCTTTGCCGTTGTACAGATTGCAATGTCTAAACCGCGAGTTTTGTCAATTTTATCTATATTAATTTCAGGGAATATTGTGCATTCTTTTACACCAAAAGAATAATTACCTTGACCGTCAAAGCTATTTTTATTTAAGCCTCTAAAGTCTCTGATTCTTGGCAAAGCAATTGTGACAAGTCTGTCTATAAATTCGTACATTCTATGACCTCTAAGCGTTACCTTTACTCCGAGGGGCATTCCATCCCTTATTTTAAATGTAGCAATAGATTTTCTAGCTTTTGTAACCAAGGGTAGCTGTCCAGAAATAACTGCAAGTTGGTCTGACGCTGATTGTATAACCTTATTATCATTAACAGCATCACCCAATCCCATATTTAAAGAGACTTTAGACAATTTTGGTAATGAAAGAGTGTTTTTCCTAGAGAGATTTTCTTTTAGTTTAGGAACTATCGATTCAGTATAGAGCCCTTTAAGTCTTGGAGTATAATTATCCATCTATTTGCTCTCCTGTTTTAACATTTATTCTTACTTTCTTATTATCTTTCAAGAATGAATAGCCAACACGTGTTCCTTTTTTTGTTTTCTTATCAAGTATCATTAAGTTTGACAAAGTTATTGGCATTTCTTTATTAATAATTCCTCCTTCATTTTTCTGGTCTTGCTTCTGATGTTTTTTTGACAAATTAACACCCTTTACCACAGCTTTATCACCTGATATCATCATGACTTCGCCTTCTTTTCCTTTATCTTTCCCTGTATTTACAGTTACTTGATCACCTTTTTTTATTCTTATAGACATTATAAAACCTCCGGAGCAAGAGAAATGATTTTCATTTGTTTCTTCATTCTTAATTCTCTACAAACTGGACCAAATATTCTAGTGCCTACTGGTTCACCCTGAGTATTAATAAGTACCGCTGCATTTGAGTCAAATTTTATTGTACTACCATCAATTCTTTTTAATTCTTTTCTTGTCCTTACTATTACAGCTTTATGTACCGTACCTTTTTTGACTTTTCCTTTTGGAATAGCATCTTTTACTGTCACCACTATTATGTCACCAACGGATGCAAATCTTCTTTTAGATCCACCTAATACTTTTATACAGAGAACTTCTTTTGCCCCTGAATTATCTGCTACACTTAGTCTTGACTCAACTTGTATCATCTAACTAACAGCCACCCATCTTTTTAGTTTTGAAATCGGTTTAGATTCCATTATCTTAACCTTATCTCCAGTACTAAATTGATTTTCAGGATCGTGTGCACTGTATTTTTTTGAGCGCCTAATAACTTTCTTTAAGAAAGGATGTTTAAACTTTCTTTCAACTAGTACTGTGATTGTCTTATCTTGCTTATTACTGATCACTGTTCCCTGTAGAATTTTTTTTGGCATATTAATTTCCTAATTTTTCATTCATTATAGTTTTTATTCTTGCTATTAACTTTCTAACTTTAAATATACGAGAAGTATTTTCCAACTGACCTGAGCTCTTTTGAAATCTTAAGTTAAATGTTTCCTTATATAAGTTGCTTAATTCTGTTTTAAGCTGGTCATTTGTTTTTTTTCTTATTTCTTCTACTTTCATCTTTTTCCTTTATTTTATGAGTTGCCCGACAACTTTGGTCTTAATAGGTAGCTTTGAAGAAGCTCTTCCAAAAGCTTCTTTTGCTATCGATTGTGATACGCCATCTACTTCAAATAAAATTTTTCCTGGCTTCACTCGACATGCCCAGAATTCTGGAGAACCTTTTCCTTTGCCCATTCTTACTTCTACTGGCTTCTTTGATACTGGAACATCTGGAAAAATTCGTACCCAAACACGTCCCGCTCTTTTCATAAACCTTGTCATCGCAACCCTTGCTGCCTCTATTTGTCTAGCTGTAACCCTCTCAGCTTCTAAAGCCTTTAATCCATAAGTCCCATAGTTCAAACTTGTTGCAGAAGTTGCAACACCCTTAATTCTACCTTTGTGAGCTTTTCTGAATTTTGTTTTTTTTGGTTGTAACATAACTTATCCTAATTTATTTGGATTATTTTCCATTTCATGAGGGGCATTATCGTCTATGTCCCCTTTATATATCCATACTTTGATGCCACATGCACCATAAGTTGTTTTCGCAGTAGCTATTGCATAATCAACATTAGCCCTGAATGTATGTAACGGGACTCTTCCCTCTCTGTACCATTCTGTTCTAGCAATTTCAGTCCCGCCAAGGCGACCCCCGCAATTTACTCTTATGCCATCAGCTCCTAGTCTCATTGCAGATTGAACAGATCTTTTCATTGCTCTTCTAAATGATACCCTTCTCTCAAGTTGTTCTGCAATAGCATCAGCTATTAGTTGTGCTTCAACTTCTGGTTTTCTTATCTCAACTAAATTTATTGAAACATCATCTGATGTAAATTCTGAAATTTTCTTTTTTAGCTTTTCAATATCACTGCCTTTTTTACCAATGATTAATCCTGGTCGAGCTGAATAAATAGTTACCTGAGCTTTCTTTGCTGGTCTTTCTATTTGAATTTTAGCTACAGCACATTTCTTAAGTTTCTTTTCAAGATAAGACCTGATTTTGAGATCTTCCTGCAAAAATGTCCCAAATTCCTTCTTGTTTGCATACCATTTAGATTGCCATTTTTTATTAAGAATTAATCTAAGGCCAATAGGATTTACTTTCTGTCCCATATTCTATGCTTCTTTCTCCAATTTCTTTTTTTGTTCTTCTGCAACTTTAATTGTGACATTAGTTAGATGCTTATTTATTCTTCCTGGCCTACCCTTTGCTCTTGGCCTCCATCGCTTCATAACCATGCTCTTTCCACAATAAGCTTCTGTTACCTTTAAAATATCTATATCTAGCTGATGATTATTTTCTGCGTTTGCTACCGCGCTATTTAGTACCTTGCAAATATCTTTTGCAATGCCTCTAGAAGAAAACTTTAAAAGATTAATTGCCTCTGAAGCCTTCTTTCCTCTAATCATTTCAAGAACAATATTGGCTTTTGAAGGACTAACCCTCAAATTTCTTAAAATGGCATAAGCTTCATTATCTTTTCTTATTAAGTGCTTCATGATTATTTAGTTTTTTTATCTCCAGTATGACTGTTAAAAGTTCTTGTTGGTGAAAACTCTCCTAGTTTATGACCCACCATGTCCTCAGTAACGTTGACCGGTATAAACCTCTTGCCATTATGTACAGCAAAGTTAACCCCTACAAACTCAGGCAATATAG
>CACLBX010000010.1 GCA_902605215.1 uncultured Pelagibacteraceae bacterium | reverse complement strand
ACAGATTTAAACTCATTATAAAAGATTGAGCACTTATCGAACTCACCATCAAAAAACATTTTCACAATTTTATCTGAAATATTTTTTGCATCTTGATAGGTTATAGATTTTACCGCTCTCATATCAATGACTTCAGTAATCATCTCAGAATATTGTCTTTTTAAAATGTCATAACCTTTTTTACCAACGCATACTATTTTAACAGTTTTATTTTGGTCAATGAGATTTTCTATTTTATCTCTTAGAGTTCTTGTAACAATTGAATTAAAACCTCCACACAAGCCACGTTCAGATGTAAAAAGTATTAACAGATGAATTTGATCTTTTTCATCTCCTGTTAAAAGATTTCTGTCGGTTGATGAAGGCTTGTAACCCTTTGATATAGACTCGATTAAATCTTTCATACTGTCTGAGTATGGACGACTTGACTCAGCAGACTCCTGAGCTCTACGAAGCTTGGCGGCTGCAACCATTTTCATTGCTTTAGTAATCTTCTCTGTAGACTTTACACTACCAATTCTTTTCTTCAGATCGTCTAAGTTAGGCATTTTTATTTACTCTATCTATTTTTTTTGAACTCTTCGATGATAGTGCTTAACTTTGAAGCAACGTCATCCTCAAGATTGCCTGAGCTGTTAATAGCCTCAATGATATCTCCATGTGAAGATTTAATGAGTTCAAATAGATCCTTTTCAAAATCTTTAATCAAATTCAGTTCTAAGTCATCGAGGTAACCATTAACACCCGTAAAAATTGACACAACCTGTTCAGCGATTGTCATGGGCGAGTATTGATTTTGCTTTAAGAGCTCAGTTAATTTAGAGCCTCGATTCAATAATTTTTGAGTTGATGCATCAAGATCTGATCCAAACTGTGCAAATGCAGCCATTTCCCGATATTGAGCAAGCTCTAATTTAATTGATCCAGCCACCTTTTTCATTGCTTTTGTTTGAGCGGCAGAACCAACTCGAGAAACACTTAGTCCCACATTCACTGCAGGACGTATTCCTTGGTTGAATAATTCTGTTTCTAAGAAAATTTGTCCATCAGTTATCGAAATAACATTAGTTGGGATGAAGGCACTCACGTCATTGGCCTGTGTCTCAATTACTGGCAATGCAGTTAGAGAACCTCCGCCACTTTCATCATTTAATTTTGCAGCTCGTTCAAGTAATCTGCTGTGAAGATAGAAAACGTCACCAGGGAATGCTTCACGCCCAGGGGGTCTTCTAAGTAAAAGTGACATTTGACGATAAGCAACTGCTTGCTTTGAAAGATCATCATAAATGATTAGAGCATGCATGCCATTGTCCCTAAAATATTCACCCATAGAACAACCAGTATATGGTGCAAGGAATTGAAGTGGAGCTGCATCACTTGCGGTTGCTGCTACAACAGTTGTATACTCCATTGCTCCTGCATCCTCCAAAGTTTTTACAGTCTGAGCGATTGAGGATCTTTTTTGCCCGATACCCACATATATACAATACAGTTTTTTTGATTCATCATCTGATGCATTTATTGTTTTCTGATTTATTATGGTATCAATTGCAATAGCAGTTTTTCCTGTTTGCCTATCTCCGATAATTAACTCTCTTTGACCTCTTCCAACTGGTATCAGACTATCAATAGCTTTTAAACCTGTCTGCATTGGTTCTGACACTGATTTTCTTGGAATAATCCCTGGAGCTTTTACTTCAATTCTACTTCTATTTTCTGAATCAATGTTGCCTTTTCCATCTATTGGATTTCCTAACGCATCAACTACTCTACCTAGTAGTTCCTTACCTACTGGTACATCAACAATTGCATTAGTTCGCTTAACAGTATCTCCCTCTTTAATATTTGCATCACTTCCAAATAAAACTACACCAACATTATCGTTTTCAAGATTTAAAGCCATTCCCTTAGTTCCATCATCAAAGAGAACCATTTCACCAGCTTGAACATTATCTAATCCATATATTCTTGCAATTCCATCTCCGATTGATAATACCTGTCCAACTTCACTGATTTCAGAGTCAGAACCAAAGTTTTTAATTTCTTCTTTTAATATTTTTGATATTTCTGAAGGTTGTATATCCATTTAAGCGACCTCTTTCATTTTTTCTTTTAATAGTTGTAATTGGTTTTTAATACTGCTGTCAATCATTTGACTGCCAACTTGAATTTTTAATCCTCCGATAAGTTCCGGCTCGATATTTAATTGTATATTGAAGTCAGCATTAAATTTATCTTTTAACTTTGAACTGATATCAGCTAACTGAGTATCAGTTAGCGCATAAGCAGAAGATACAGTTGCTACTCTTTCACCTTTTAGTGAAGCTAACAAGTTCTCAAATGTTCCTACAATTTCTAAGAGATAATTGATACGATTTTTTTTAATAATGACACCAATGAAATTTGATACAAGTTTTGATAGTTCAATTTTTTCTGCAATAGTTTCAAAAAGTTTTATTTTGTTTGATTTGCTTATTGAGGGATTCATTATGACAGATAGGACTTCTTGATCTTCTTGTAAAATTTCTTTAATCCTCACTAGTTCATTAGATACTGAATCTAATACTTTGGCCTCTTTGGCCAACTGAAACAACGCATTAGCATATCGGTCAACAGCTGCTATTTGGTAAGTATTAACTTTAGACATTATCCATTAAATCTTTGAAATTTCAGTCATTGCGTACCATTAACTCCTACTTTTTTCAAGCATTGGAATGTCGCATTCACAATTAATTATACAAAGCTGTATGGATCAATATCAACCGATATATTTACATTTGGAAGCGTCTTAGACCTGGACAGCCAAGTCTCAACAATTTTTTGCATATTTCTGGCTTTTTTATCATGTATTAAAAACCTTTGCCGATGACGTCCTTTTAATTTGGAAAGCGGTGCTGGAGCAGGTCCATACACTTCTAATTCTGGGATCTTGGGAGTGGAATTATATAGTATACTGCATTGACTTCTGACCCTCTCAATATTATTGCCACTGACAATAATTGCTGCCATTTTTCCAAGAGGTGGGAGCTTATTATCAACTCGATAATTAATTTCATTTTCATAAAATTCATCTCTATTTAATGAGGACAGTGCTTGTATAGTATCATTATTTGGATAATAAGTTTGTATGAATACCGATCCCTCCAATTCTGCCCTACCTGCTCGACCAGCAACTTGGTAAAGAGCTTGATAAGTTTTTTCCGAGGCTCTTAGGTCGCCTCCTCTAAGAGACATATCGGCATCAATTATGCCAACGCATGTCAAACGTGGAAAATGATATCCCTTAGTAATCAATTGTGTTCCAATAATAATGTCATAATTATTTTCTTTGATTTCTCGAACACGCTCATCAAGTTCAATTTGTGATTTTATATGATCACTCGAAAACAAACATATTTTAGCAACTGGAAATAATTTTGTAATTTCAGTATAAATTTTCTCTATACCGGCACCATAATCAATAAATTGTTGATCATCGTTGTCACATGACGGGCAATTGAGTCCAAATGATTTAACGCTATGTCCACAATGATGACATAGTAGATTTTTATTTTTTATATGTTCTACAAGATAACTTGTACAATTCTTACACGTAAATTTATAACCACATGATTTGCATATGACTACAGGCGCGTAACCTCTTTTATTTATGTATAAAAGTGCCTGGCTTTGATTAGATATTGATTTTTCAATTGCATTCTTGAGTGGATTAGACACCCATTGATCCTTTCCTAATTTTTCTTTTCGCATGTCGATTATTTTTATTTTATTTTCTACATTGCTGAAAAATTTATTTTTTATAGATACTTTGTGGTATTTTTTCTTGAACACATTAAATATTGTTTCTAATGATGGTGTTGCGCTAGTTAAAATTAATGGGATATTTTCTATAGACGCTTTAACTACTGACATATCTCTCGCATGATAAATTCCTTTCTCCTCTTGCTTGTAAGAAGTGTCATGCTCTTCATCAAGAATGATCATGCCTAATTTCTTATATGGCAAAAAAAGTGCTGATCTTGCCCCAACAATGATCTTTGATGTTCCATTGATTATATTTTTTAATGTTTTGGTCTTCATGCTTGCACTTATCTTTGAATGCCAAACATCAGGAGTAAATCCAAACCTTTCTTCAATTCTTTTAACAAAATCACTTGTTAAAGAAACTTCTGGAAACATAATTAATACTTGTTCTTTTTCAGTTAAATAATTTTTTAAAGTGCTGAAATAAACTTCAGTTTTTCCCGATCCTGGGACACCATCTAATAAGATTGTGTTGTAATCTCGTCTAGATGATATTTTTAAAATTTTTTCACTTGCCCTTTTCTGCTCAATATTAAGTTCAATTATTTTTTCTTGGGTAGCTATATTTTCACTCAGTGTATCAATCTTCTTTTCATCAAAGTAAGTTTTTGAATGAGATAATATCATTTTAAGGACTAGGCCTCTTTGTATTGCATTATAACTACTTACCCATTCCAAAAATTTAAGCATTTTTGAAGTAAGCTGGTATGCATCAGAAACCTTCTCAATCTCTTTTATTTTAATTTTATTTGGCTCATAATTTTCTAAAACAGCAGTAATTATTCCTACTTTAATGCTCGAACGTAAAGAAGCTTGAACAATCGAGCCTATCTTAGGCTTATTCTTACTTATTAGTTTATAAGTAAAGTCTTCACTAATATTGTGCGCAAATAAAACATTTACGTAAAAAAGATCTTTTGACATACATTTGGTCTGATTCTTTATTTATGCTATAAATATATCAGTCAAAAATATTAAATGTTATGGAATTCTTTTTAGATACTGCTGATGTTAAATTAATTAAAGAACTAAACAAAACAGGTTTGATTAATGGAATTACGACAAACCCGTCGTTAGTTGCTAAGTCTGGTGAGAATTTTTTAGAAATCCTGAAAGAAATTACTAAAATTATAAAAGGACCAATAAGTGCTGAAGTTACAGCACTTGATACAAAGGGCATGATCGCAGAAGCAAATAAACTCAAAAAAATATCGAAAAATATTGTTATCAAGTTACCTCTAACAGAAAGTGGATTAAAAGCATGCAAGTCTCTTTCAAAAAGAAAAATTAAAACTAATGTCACACTATGTTTTTCAGCGGCTCAAGCACTGTTAGCCGCAAAATGTGGAGCCACCTATATATCCCCTTTTGTAGGGCGGCTTGATGATATTGGTGAAAACGGTATGGAATTAATTCAACAAATAAAATCTATTTATTCAAATTACAAAAATTTAAATACTAAAATATTAGTAGCATCCGTAAGAAATGCTGATCATGTCATAAAGTCAGCTATCATAGGAGCTGATGTCGTAACTTTACCTCCCGACACACTCATGGAACTTTACAACCATCCTCTTACAAAAAAAGGTTTAGATGCTTTCCTTAGTGATTGGAAAAAGACAAAACAATCAATCGTTTAAATAAGTGAATAAACATATTGAAAATGCATTTACTAACTGGCTAGGAAATTTAAAAGAAGTAAGAAATCTTAGTGACAATACACTGATAAGTTACAAACACGACGTTAAAAGTTTTATAGAGTTCATTAGTAATCATATAGGTTCAGAAGTTTCAATAAAATACCTCAATGATATGAAAATTTCTGATTTTAGAAGTTTTCTCTCTTACCTGAGAAATAAAGATATAAGCTCCACATCCATAGCAAGAATAATATCGTCTTTAAAATCTTTCTTTAATTATCTACTAAATATAAATTTAATTGAAAGCACTGTTATTCAGTCTTTAAGAACACCTAAGCAAAAAAAATCTTTACCAAGACCCATTTCATCCGAACTTGCAATTGAAACTATTAAACATGCTCAAGATATGGAGAAAGAAAAATGGATAGGAATGAGAAATAAATCAATTTTAATGCTCTTATATGGATGTGGGTTAAGAATTTCTGAAGCTCTAAACTTAAACTTTGAAGATATAAATGAAAATGACTACTTAATAATTAAAGGAAAAGGAAATAAGGAACGCATGGTACCGTTAATGGACTATGTAAAAAATGATATCGAAAATTATATACATGAGTGTCCTAAAAATTTTATGAAAGATGATCCCTTATTTGTTGGCAAAAGATTGGATCGCCTTAGTCCCAGAATAATACAATATGTCTTAGAAAAGATTAGACACAATTTATCTCTTCCTGAAACTGCTACTCCTCATGCGCTCAGGCACAGCTTCGCCACTCATCTGCTTGATTCTGGTGGAGATTTAAGGACAATACAAGAATTACTGGGACATAGCAGCTTGTCAACTACTCAAAAATATACAAAGGTTGAAACAGAAAAGCTATATGACGCTTACTCGAAGACCCATCCTCTTGCTAAGAAGTAAATAAATTATATATTAAGTATTAGATGAATAATCCAATTCAAAAATGGCATGATGTAGTAAAGCTAAGAGATTATAATACTCTTACAGAAATCCTACACGATGATGCAACTTTCTATTCACCAGTCGTTTATACTCCTCAAAAAGGAAAAGATATAACTTTGAAATATTTAATTGCAGCTTCAGAAGTATTTAATGCCTCAAGTTTTAAATATGAAAAAGAAATGATCGGTGAAAACTCTGCAAGCCTAGAGTTTTCGCTAACAATTGACGATACGGATATCAATGGAATTGACCTTATTACCTGGAATAATGATGGATTAATTACTGAATTTAAGGTATTTATAAGGCCGCTTCAGGGCGTAAATTTAATACACAAAATGATGCAAGGAATGTTAGAAAGTTTTAAAAATGTCAGTTGAAATGCTTTTAGATTACAAGCCGCTTGATTTAGCAATGGTTCTAATTCCGGTATTTGTTGCAATCGCGGCAGTTGAGATACTGGGCATCTACTATTTTAAATTTAAAACACTCAATGATACAAAAGAATGGTTCCTAAATATTTTTTTAGGAGTTGCTAGCTTTCCAATTAATGGTCTTTTTGGATTTATAACAATTGCAGCTCTCTATTGGGCCAAAGGTTATCAAATTAATTCCTTCTCATTCACTTTACCAACATTAATTATTTGTTTTGTACTGGATGATCTAAGATTCTATCTACATCATCGAATTGTTCACAGGTGGAGATGGGGTTGGGGTCTTCACAGAGTACATCACTCTTCAGAGAGGTTTGCTCTTGATGTTGGAGCCAGACAGCCGTGGACAAAACATTTTACCGGAACAATGATGTTAAAGGTACCACTTGTATTAATTGGTTTTGATCCAATTATGGTATTGTTTTGTGGATTTATAAATGCCTATTATCAGTTCATGCTGCATACGCAAACAATTAGAAAATTACCTTCATGGTACGAGTATATATTTAATACTCCATCTCATCATCGAGTTCATCATGGTAAAAATCCTAAATATCTAGATTCAAATTATGCAGGTACATTGATTATATGGGATAGAATGTTTGGTACATTTGTTAAAGAAGATCCAGAGGATTTACCTGATTACGGGTTGGTTGAGCCATTGAACACATATAATCCCTTAAGAATACTTTTTGGTGAGTATTGGAATATATTTAAAGATGTTACTAAAAAGAATATAACCATAAAACAAAGATTTATGTATTTGTTTGGTCCTCCAGGTTGGTCCCATGATGGAACTAGAAAAACATCGACTGATATAAAAAGAGATTACCTAAATATAATCAAGAATAGTTAATGCTGCCAGCGCATTATGCCTTGTCTGAAATATTAATTGTTCTCGTTAGTCTTTACACTCTCACTGTATTCTTTAAAGCAAGACAATTTTATGTTTTTGCTGGCATATTTTTAATCAGCTGTGCAGCACTAATAGCATCTATAAGATTTGGAATAAATTATCAAAATGAATTAAAATCTTTTCATCAACTTTTATCTGCAATATCTCTATTGTTTGGTATTCCTCTGATTGTTATTGAAATTATGAAAAGAAGTAATCTTCTTAATAATATAATCATTTATCTAGTTCTTCTAATCACAATTATTTTTAGTCTATTTATACTTCTTCAGGCAAAAAATTTGATAATCCTGGTGGCTGCATCTTGGTTAATAATAGGTGCTATTTTTTCGATACTTATTTCAAGAGAGCATGCCTTGATGAGAATTGTCTCGGGTATCTTTTTTTCTCTCATCATTATAAACTTAATATTAAGAAGAATGGAGTTGTTTGACCCTTCTACTAGCTGGCACTTGTATCACATTGGAATAGCTGTTTGGTTGTATCTACTTGTAAGAATTTTAAGGCAGAAAAAAACTAAATATGTATAGCTTGATTTTCTACATTAAGAGCTGCTTCTTTGATTGACTCAGTTAATGTTGGATGAGCATGGCACGTTCTAGCTATATCTTCAGCTGATGCACCAAATTCCATAGCAACCGTAAGCTCGCCTATCATATTGCCTGCGTCTGCACCAATTATATGAACACCCAATACTTCATCGGTTTTATTGTCGGATAAAATTTTTACAAATCCGCCTGTGTCGTTCATTACTTTTGCTTTTGCATTTGCAGTAAAAGGAAATTTACCGACTTTATAGGTAATGTTTGCAGCCTTTAATTCATCCTCTGTTTTGCCTACTGAAGCAACTTCTGGGGCTGTATATATTACTGATGGAATTGCATTATAATTTACGTGTCCTGCCTGCCCATCAATAATCTCAGCAACTGCAGTTCCTTCTTCAGATGCTTTATGGGCTAGCATTGGACCCAATTTGCAATCACCCACTGCATAAATATTATCGATCGAAGTTTTAAAATGATTATCAGTAATTATAAAGCCTCTATCATTTAATTTAACTCCCAATTCTTCAAGATTTAATCCAAAGGTATAAGGTCTTCTGCCTGTAGAAATTAGAACCTTGTCACAGTCTATATCCATAGTTTGCCCATTGTTTTCCACTGAGGCAGATAAAGAATCGCCTTCTTTGCTTACTGATCTTAATGCCGTAGAAAGTTTAAAGTCAAAACCCTGTTTAATGAGTATTTTTTGAAAACTGCTTGATACTTCTGTATCCATTCCTGGAAGAATTCTATCTGCATATTCAATGACTGTTACTTTAGAACCAAGTCGTGACCAAACCGATCCCATTTCCAGGCCTATATAGCCTGCGCCAATAACAACTAAGTGATTGGGAACTGATTGCAGACTTAATGCACCAGTAGACGATAAAATATCTTTTTCATCAATAACTACTCCATCAGGACTAGATACCTCAGATCCGGTAGCAATAATTATTTTTGCAGATTTAATTATCTCTGATTTTTCACCTGATAAAATTTCTATTTCATTAATATTCTTCAGTTTTGCAAACCCAGACTTACGACTGATCTTGTTTTTTTTAAACAAGAATTCAACTCCTTTAGTTAGCGATTCAACACTTTCTGATTTTTTTTCCATTATTTTACTCAGATCAAAGGAAACATTATCGAAATTGATTCCCAACTTCTTTAGATCCGATGCCTGATCATACAAATGTGAGGAGTGAAGAAGAGATTTTGATGGAATACAGCCAATATTAAGGCATGTTCCTCCTAAAGTCTGACCTTTTTCAATGCAACAAACATTATAGCCTAACTGTGCAGCTCTAATTGCGCAAACATATCCTGCAGGTCCGCTACCTATAACCGTAATATCAAATTCTTCCATTCTATACCCCTAGTAGGATTCTATTTGGATCTTCTAAACTTTCCTTAACTCTAACCAAAAAAGTAACTGCACCTTTACCGTCCACAATACGATGATCGTAAGATAGAGCAAGGTACATCATTGGCCTAATTACGATATCACCATTTACTGCAACTGGCCTTTCCTCAATCTTGTGCATGCCAAGTATCCCTGATTGAGGTGGGTTTAAAATAGGTGTAGACATAAGAGATCCATAAACGCCGCCATTCGAAACTGTAAATGTACCTCCTTGCATGTCATCGATACTTAATTTCCCAGTTCGAGCTTTTTGTCCTAAATTAAAAATCTCTTGCTCTATTTCTACTATTGATTTTTGATCAGCATCTCTGATAACTGGCACAACCAGTCCTTGATCAGTTCCAACTGCAACACCTATATTGTAAAAATTTTTATATATGACATCATTATTTTCAACTTCTGCATTAACCTCAGGAATATCTTTGAGTGCTGTAATACAAGCTTTTACGAAGAAAGACATAAATCCTAATTTTATTCCATATTTTGACTCAAAAGCATCTTTATGCTCATTACGAGTTCTAATCAATTCGCCCATATCAACTTCATTAAATGTTGTTAGCATAGCTGCATTATTTTGTGCATCTTTGAGTCGTTTAGCTATAGTTTGTCTTAGTCGAGACATTGGCACTCTTTCTTCTTTGTTGCCGTGCTCCCTACTTATTGATGGCTTCGTTGAAAGTTCTTGAACATTATTATTTGAAGCTAAAATATCACCCTTTGTAATCCTTCCATCTGAACGAGCAGTAGCTACTTGAGCAATATCAATATTTTTTTCTGCTGCAATTTTTCTAACTGCAGGTGATAGTTTTGAGAGTTTACTCTCAGGAATTTCTTTTGAAGCATTGTCCAATGGTATACTTGTTTCTTGTAGAACTGGCTTTTCCATCACCGGCTCTTCTTTAATCTTTTCTTCTTTAGTAATAACTATTTTCTCTGAATTTTCAGAAGCTTTGTTTACTTCTGCAGTATCATTGATAACTCCCAATAATGCACCTACCTCAACTGTTGATCCTTCAGGCGATGAAATTTTTTCAATCAATCCAGATGTAGGAGAAGGAACTTCAAGAGTCACTTTATCCGTTTCTAACTCAAGCAGTGGTTCATCTAATGTGACGCTGTCTCCCTCATTTTTGTACCATTTAGCAATAGTTGCTTCTACAACACTCTCACCAAGAGATGGTACTTTTATTTCTACGGACATACTAATTATTTAACACTTTAACAATATTATTCAATTGGCAGTTTGAACTTTACGAGAGATACCCCATCTTTATTGTCTTTTATTTCACTTCTCTTTGACTCTGTAGCTAGTCTTAGAATATTTAGTTGGTTTTCAGCGTGTCGATTAGCTATCCCTGTTGCTGGAGAAGCAGATGCTTTCCTTCCAATAAATAAAAGTTCTTCATATTTACCAGTTATTGACTGGTGAACTGACTCTACTCTATGCTTTACAAAACGGAATGCCCCCATATTTGATGGTTCTTCTTGAACCCAGTAGATTTCAGCTTGAGGATACTCAAGCAATTCTTCTTTTAAAGCTTCATAAGGGAACGGATACAGTTGATCAAACCTTAAAATCTGAATATTTTCTTGTTTATGCTTCTCAATATAATCATCTAACTCAAAATAAATTTTTCCTGAGCAAAGTAGCAGTCTATTAATTTTAGATTTTTCAATTTTAGAAAGTTCTTTTCTCAAAATACGGTGAAAAGTTGAACCGTTTGTAAACTCAGCAATATCAGAAACATTCTTTTTATGTCTAAGTGTTGATTTAGGAGTCATTATCACAAGCGGCTTACGAAAATCCCTAAGCAACTGTCTTCTTAAAACATGAAAATAATTTGCGGGTGAAGTGCAGTTAACTACTTGAATATTATCTTCAGCACAGAGTTGTAAGAATCTCTCTAGTCTTCCACTTGTATGTTCAGGACCTTGACCTTCATGTCCATGAGGCAGCAAGAGTGTTAGTCCTGACATTCTTAACCATTTTCTCTCACCCGTAGTAATGAACTGATCAATTATGGTTTGTGCATTATTTGCAAAATCACCAAATTGTCCCTCCCACAGAACTAAAGTTCGAGGATCTACTTGAGAATAACCATATTCAAATCCAAGGACTCCATACTCAGACAAGAAACTATCAATAATTTCAAAGAAGCCCTGGTTATTTCTAAAATGCCGCAGAGGCACAAACCTATTTTCGTTAACTTGATCATAGAGTACAGAATGTCTTTGACTAAAAGTTCCTCTACCAGAGTCTTGTCCTGATAGCCTTACGCCATATCCTTCAGCCAATAGTGATGCAAACGCGAGAGACTCAGCGGTCGACCAATCTACTCCTTTTCCCTCATTAATACTGTTGAGGCGATCGTCATAAATTTTTTTGATTCTTTTATGAGGACTAAATTCTTTAGGTATTTGATGAATTTCTTTTCCAATTTTTTTAAATTCATCTTCTGCTATAGACGTTTGTCCCCGTCTAGCATCAATAGATGCAACATTTATTCCTTTCCATGAACCCTCAAGCCAGTCGGCTTTATTAGGTTTATAAGATTTTGCAGATGCTAGCTCTTCATTTAACTTTTTATTATATAAAGAAATCTCATTATCAATCTCATCCGAAGTTAATACACCCTCATCAATCAATCTTTGCTGATATAAATTTAAAGTCGTCGAATGCTCTTTGATTTTTTGGTACATTAATGGCTGAGTAAATTCTGGTAAATCCATTTCGTTGTGGCCGGCTCTGCGATAACAAAACATATCTACAACTACGTCAGTCTTAAATTTATTTCTGAATTCAACTGCAAGCCTACAAACATGAACTACAGACTCAACATCATCTCCATTAACGTGAAATATCGGTGCCTGAATAATCTTAGCAATTTCAGTACAATAAGGAGCTGATCGTCCATAATGGGGCACAGTTGTAAAACCTATTTGATTATTGATTACAAAATGAATTGTTCCCCCAGTTCTAAAACCTCTTAATTGTGACATTGCAAATGTTTCAGCGACTACACCTTGACCTGCCATAGCTGCATCACCATGAATGAGAAGGCCCATGACTTTGTCATTGGTTTTGTCTTTAAGTAAAGTTTGCTCTGCTCTTACCTTACCCATGACAACAGGATCAACTGCCTCAAGATGGGATGGATTCGGAGTTAACGAAAGATGAATCTTTTTATCATCAAATTCCCTATCACTAGAAATGCCTAAATGATATTTAACATCACCTGATCCAAGTATTTCGTTGGGATCTTCGCCACCACCTTCAAACTTAGCCATGATGGACCTCAAAGGTACCTCCATAACTGATGATAATAATGTCAACCTTCCTCTGTGAGCTGTACCTATGTAAATATCTTCAATTCCAGATAAACAACTTTGTTTGATTATTTGCTCTATCCCTGGAACAGTTGCCTCACTGCCAACTAGCCCAAATCGTTTTGTGCCAATAAATTTTTTATCTAAGAACTTCTCAAACATTTCTGCTTCAAGCAAACGTTTGAAAATTGCTTTTTTTCCATTTGAAGTAAATTGAGTTTTATTTCTAACTTCCTCTATTCTTTCTTGAACCCATTGTTTTTGATCTGCATCCTGAATGTGAACAAATTCTACACCTATTGATCCACAGTATGTCTCTTTTAAAATACTAATAATTTCATTTAATGTTGTGAAATTAAGCCCAAGACTTCCATCAATAAATATTTCTTTACTAAGGTCTTTCTCTTCAAAACCGTAATTTCTGTAATCTAATTCGGGGTAATTTTTAATTTCTTTTAAATGTAATGGATCAAGTTTAGACGCTAAATGACCATTAACTCTAAAAGCTCGGATTAGTCTTATCGCCCTGATTGAGTCATATATTTGTTCTTTTAATTTGTCTGAAGAAATATTTGTACTGGTATTTTTATTTGCTTTGTAGGACTTTTTTTCCCAAGAACTATTAATATTTATTGCAAGATCTTCTTCATTTGGAAAATCGTTATTTGACCAACTAGCTCTTAAAATATTTTGTTCATTTAAATTTTTTGATAATCCTGAAAAGAATATTTTCCAATCTTCTGGTATTTGGCTTGGATCAGTTTGATACTTTTCATACATTTGTTCAATGTAGGTAGCATTTGAACCATGTAAGAAAGAAGTTTTGTCAAAAATATCATTTGTTGAGGTTTTAGCCATTGAGTAAAATTACTTTAGATTTGATTCTTCAATACCTCAAGTAAAGTCGACCCTAATGCAGCAGGGGAATTTGAAATTTTAATACCGGCTTCTTTCATTGCTTCAATTTTGTCGTCTGCCCCGCCTTTACCACCAGAAACAATTGCACCAGCATGCCCCATTCTTCTGCCTGGTGGAGCTGAAGTCCCAGCAATAAAGCCCACCATAGGTTTTTTTGTAGTTTGTTTCTTTAAAAATTCAGCAGCTTCCTCTTCTGCTGATCCTCCAATTTCGCCAATCATTATTATTGACTCAGTTTCTGGATCAGAAAGGAATAAATCTAAACAATCAATAAAATTAGTGCCATTTATTGGATCTCCTCCTATGCCAATACATGTAGATTGACCCAAACCTGCTACTGTTGTTTGATATACAGCCTCATAGGTGAGAGTTCCTGAGCGAGAGACAATGCCTACATTACCTTTTTTATGAATGTGAGCTGGCATGATGCCTATTTTGCACTCATCGGGTGTAATTATTCCTGGACAGTTAGGACCAATTAATCTTGAAGATGAAGAGCTTAATTTATCTTTAACTTTCATCATATCCATCACGGGAATACCTTCTGTGATACAAACAATTAGTTCAATCTCACTATCAATTGCTTCAATTATCGCATTTGCTGCATAAGGCGGTGGAACGTAAATAACTGTAGCATTAGCATTAGTTTTTTCCTTCGCTTCTTTTACTGTATCAAAAACTGGAAGTTCAAGATGCATAGATCCACCCTTTTTAGGTGTGACGCCTCCAACCATATTTGTTCCATATTTGATAGCCTGCTCAGAATGAAATGTTCCTTGCGCTCCAGTAAACCCCTGGCAAATAACTCTTGTATTTTTATTAACTATTACAGACATTAAACAAGCTTAACTATTTTTTTTGCAGCATCATCAAGGTCGTTTGCAGAAATGATTTCTATTCCTGAATTTTCAAGAATCTTCTTTCCTTGATCCACATTAGTACCTTCTAATCTAACAACAAGAGGAACAGAAATTTTTAATTCCTTTGCAGCAGAAACAATTCCCTCAGCAATAACATCGCATCTCATGATGCCACCAAAAATATTCACAAGTATCCCTTTCACACCCTGGTCTGAAAGGATGATTTTAAAAGCACTCGAGACTTTTTCTTTTGACGCGCCCCCACCAACATCCAAGAAATTTGCAGGTTCGCCGCCATACATTTTAATAATATCTAGGCTGGCCATCGCAAGTCCAGCTCCATTAACCATACATCCTATATTTCCATCCAATTTAATATAGGCAAGGTCGTATTTTGCTGCTTCTCTTTCATATTCATCTTCTTCATTTTCATCTCTTAGTTCTTCAATTTCGGGATGTCTATAAATTGCATTATCATCAAAGTTTACTTTAGCGTCTAAACATAAAAGTTTGTTTGTATCTGTCACTATCAGAGGATTAACCTCAACAAGACTTGCATCTTTTTCAAGAAAAAATAGGTACATATTTTTAATCAAGTCTGACAATTGATTATTCAAATCATCTCCTATTTCAAAAGCCTTTTGAATAATTTCAATATCATTATTTGTAACACCTATTGATGGTTCAATTTGAACTGTAGTAATATTTTCAGGTGTGTCTGCGGCGACAGCTTCAATATCCATGCCTCCCATTTTAGAAACTATAAATGCAACTTTACTGGTTGATCGGTCTAGTAGACATGAAAGATATAATTCTTTTTCTATATCAGAACCATTTTCAATATAAATTCGATTAACTTCTTTACCTGATGCTCCAGTTTGAGGTGTAACTAAATTCATGCCATACATTTTATTCGCTTCGTTTAGGGCATCTTCTTTAGATGAAACAACTTTGACACCTCCACCTTTTCCTCTTCCTCCTGCATGTATTTGAGCCTTAACCACCCATACTGGACCGTCAACTTCATTTACAGCTTTTTCAATTTCATCTGCGCTATATGCTACAGAGCCTGATGAAACAGGGATGTTATAACTTCTAAACAAATCTTTAGCTTGATATTCGTGAATGTTCATAATTACTTTAATGAGGGATCTATATTTTTAGCTGCATCAAATAATTCACTCACAGCTTCTATTGAAGTATCAAAATGTTTTTTTTCTTCAGCATCTAGGTCTAATTCAACAACTTGTTCAATTCCTCCTGATCCAATCATAACAGGAACACCAACATAAAGATCAGTAACCCCGTATTCCCCATTTAAATGTGCAGCACACGGCAGAGTTTTCTTTTTATCATTTAGATATGAGTCAGCCATTTCAATTCCAGATGCTGCAGGACCATAAAATGCCGATCCAACTTCTAACAATTTTACTACCTCAGCTCCACCTTTCCGTGTTCTGTCAATAATTTCATCAAGTCTCGATTGGGATATTTGACCTTGGTTTACCAAATCCATCAAGGGCTTACCACTAACTGTTGTTCTATTAGGAACGGGAACCATGGTGTCACCATGCCCACCTAAAACAAATGAGTCTACCTCACTAATAGGTACATTTAGCTCTTGTGATAGGAAATATTTAAATCTTGAAGTATCAAGAACACCCGCCATACCAATCACTTTATTTTTCGGTAAGCCAGAATATTTTTGCAGCGCCATTACGATAACATCTAATGGATTTGTAATGCAAATCACAAAAGCGTTGGGTGACGTAGATTTAATACCCTCAGCAACTTGTTTGATAATTTTCAAGTTGGTGCCCAAGAGGTCGTCTCTCGTCATCCCTGGTTTTCTTGGCACACCAGCGGTAATGATTATGACATCAGAGTCTCGGGTATCTTCGTAATTATCTGTTCCTGATAAGGAAACATTAAAACCATCAATTGCTGATGACTGCGAGATATCTAATGCTTTCCCTTTTGCTAAACCAGCCATTAAATCAAAAAGAACAACATCACCTAATTCTTTCATCGCCGCAAGATGAGCTAGAGTGCCCCCAATTTGACCAGCTCCAATAAGTGATATTTTTTTATTTTTCATCTGAGAATATTTACAATCCGTAAACTAACTAGATAGAGATTAAAATCAAGCTAAGAATCTAAATTATTTCATCGTTGGAATTGTAAATTCTGCACCTTCTCTTATACCAGTTGGCCATCTTGAAGTAACTGTTTTCAATCGTGTAAAAAACCTTACTCCATCCATGCCATGCATTGCGTGATCGCCAAATAACGATCTCTTCCATCCTCCAAAGCTATGAAAGGCCATTGGAACTGGTATGGGTACATTAACCCCTACCATACCAATCTTACATTGATTAGAGAATGCACGAGCGGTATCTCCATCCCGAGTATAAATAGTAGTACCGTTTCCAAATTCGTGATCGTTAACCATTTTTAAAGCATCATTAAAAGTTGGTTGACGTACAACCGACAGTACAGGACCAAATATTTCCTCTCTATATATCTTCATGTCCTCTTTAACATGATCAAATAAACAGCCGCCTATAAAATATCCATTTTCATACCCTTGAAGTGAAATCGATCTTCCATCTACAATTAATTCAGCACCTTCAGATACCCCTGCATCAACATAACTTTTAACTTTTGCAAGATGGACATCGCTTATTAGTGGACCCATTTCAACTTCTGGATCAGTTCCAGGACCTACCTTCAAATTCTGAACACGGGGTGTTAATTTTTCAATTAGCTTATCTCCCACATCACCAACGGCAACAGCAACTGATAAAGCCATACATCTCTCACCAGCTGAACCGTATCCTGCGCCAATTAAACCATCAACAACTTGATCAAGATCAGCATCAGGCATAACAACCATATGATTTTTAGCACCACCCAAGGACTGAACTCTTTTATTGTGCTTGGAGGATGTATGGTAAATATATTCAGCTACTGGGGTTGATCCGACAAAGCTTACAGAATCTACAGCTGGATCGGTTATTAATAGATCAACCGCTTCTTTATCTCCGTTGATCACATTGAATACTCCATCTGGAAGTCCAGCTTCTTTTAACAATTCAGCCATCATATATGGAACTGTCGGATCTTTTTCACTTGGCTTAAGAATAAATGAATTACCACACGCTATCGAAATGACAAACATCCACATTGGAACCATGGCTGGGAAATTAAATGGAGAGATGCCAACACTTACACCCAATGGCTGCCTCATACTCCAACTATCAATATCAGTTCCTACATTTTCAGAATATTCACCCTTTAATAAATGTGGAATACCACAGGCAAATTCTACGACTTCCATACCTCGAGTAATTGAACCTGCTGAGTCTGATAAAATTTTGCCATGTTCAGAAGTCAGCTCTAGTGCAAGCTGATCCATGTCTCGCAGAATTAAATCTTTAAACCTAAAAAATACTCTTGATCTTGTTAAGGGTGGAGTCGCAGCCCATTTCTTTCCCGCTTCAACTGCACATTCTATTGCAAGCTTTACATCCTCAGTATTAGCAAATGAGACCTTTTTTGTTTTTTCTCCATTCGCAGGATTAAATACATCACCAAACCGTTCAGATTTACTAATATGTTCTTTACCATTAATAAACTGATTAATTACTTTCATTAAACATTCCTATATTTTAAAATTTTCACCAATAGCCTCGCAGCTTTTAGTCCATAGTAGTTTCTTAACCTCATCATTGTCGTAAAAAGACTCAAGTGGAAATGACTTTGCTTTACCCTTAGCTCCTTTTAAACCAGGCCCAACAATTGATCCTGAATTAATTTTAGGATCAGCAATACACCTTAATAATCCTAGGGTTCCGTCCTTTTCAGACTGACCAAACTTCATCATATATTTTGTGAAAAGACTACCCAAGCCACCGTCATCAACAGTAGTAGATTGTAAATCGCTTTCTGCAAGACCAGGATGTGCGACCATTGCTTTAATCTTTGGATTTTTATTCTTTAATTTCTCATGTAGACATGCAGTAAACGCAGCATTAGCAAGTTTTGTTTGAGCGTAACGTTCCCAACGACCAGTACCAAATATCATACTGCCTTTGTCACCACCTAAGTTACCACCTTTTTTTTCAAAAAATTTTTCTTTTAATTTTTTAGCTTGAGTACGTGCAATACTTGAATGATTGACGATTCTTGCTTCATTTCTTAATTGTGATGCTTTATCTAATAATGGCATACATAACTTAGTAAGAAGAAAATGGGAAAGATGATTTGTTTGCATCTGCACATCAAAACCATCAATTGTAGCTTTGTCTTTAAGCGCCATAACGCCTGCATTATTACACAAGACATCTAGGCCATCTGTACAAATTTCACTTATTTTTGATGATGCCGATTTTACTGACTCAAAGCTTTGTAGATCACAATCTACTTTATGAAGATCGCCATTAGAGCAGCTGTTATTTAGCAAAGCATAAGATGTTTCAGCTCTATCTGATGGACGATTCAGCAATAATACTCGCGCACCAAGCTTAGCAATTGACTCAGCTGCGTAAAATCCTAATCCTGATGTTGTACCTGTTATTGCAACTGATTTATTTTCCATTGATGGAAGTGAGTTGAATAAATCTTCAAAATATTTAGTTTTTAAGTTAGGTTTAGTATAAGAATTCTTCATACATGAATTATTGTAAATTAATTAAAGCTAATAGCAATGTTTGAAAAATTATGAGAAAACTTGATCTCCACGGTTATACATTAGAAGAAGCTTATCAAGAGTTTACAGATTTTATTTATAGTGCTTATGAAGACAGTATTTCTAAGGTTGAAATCGTTACCGGCAATAGCGGCCAAATTAAAAAAGAGTTTCCACATTGGGCAGAGAATAATCATCAAATTAGGTACATAGAAAATAGCTGGCATAAAGGGAGTTTTATCGTAAAAATTGAAAAGAAATATTAGCAGCTGAATTTGTCAATTTGGCAGTCGTATTTAGGTTCAATTGAGTGAAAAGGGTACTATATATTTTTCTGAAGGTGGGCAACGCGATATTCTTTTTTCATTAATTCCCCTAATTAATAGTTGCCCATCATCTTATTTATTCAAAATTGATGGACCAGATTTTTAATTAAAGAGTTAGGAAAATTACTGTTGTGCAATCATTTGCTTGATACCTGCAATTGCTTTTGCAGGGTTTAAGCCTTTTGGACATGCTTGAGTACAATTCATAATTGTATGGCATCTATATACCTTAAAAGTATCATCAAGCTCTTTAAGTCTTTCTTTTCTTTCTTCATCACGACTATCTTGCAACCATCTATATGATTGCAATAAAACAGCCGGCCCTAAATACTTATCACTGTTCCACCAATAACTAGGACATGATGTAGAACAACAAGCACACAATATACATTCATACAATCCATCAAGCTTTTCACGATCATTTCTTGATTGAATATTTTCAGTATCAGTTGCTTCTTGTTTTTGTTTTATTAGCCATGGCTTAATAGACTTAAGTTGCTTGTAAAGATTTTTAAGATTTGTTACCAAATCTTTAATGACCGGCATGTGTGGTAAAGGATAAATTCTAATATCACCTTTTACATCAGCTATCGCTTTGGTACACGCAAGTGTATTTGTGCCATCAATATTCATAGCACATGAGCCACAAATTCCCTCTCTACAAGACCTTCTAAAGGTTAAAGAAGTATCAACTTCATTTTTAATCTTCATAACAGCATCTAGTACCATTGGGCCACAATCATCTATGTCAACTTCATAAGTATCCATCCTTGGATTTTTATCATCCTCAGGAGACCATCTGTAGATTTTAAATTTTTTAATACTTTTATTTTCAGCTTCTAATTTATAATAATCGCCGTCAGTAAGTTTTGAGTTGTCTGGAAGGTTGAATTGAACCATTAATAAACTCTTGCTTTGGGTTCTATGTATTTAACCTCATTTGAAAGGGTATATTCATGAACTGATCTGTATTCCAACTTACATTTTTCATCATCAAGCCAGGATAGTGTATGTTTCATCCAGTTTTTATCGTCTCTTTCCTTAAAGTCTTCTCGAGCATGCGCACCTCTGCTTTCTTTTCTATTATGAGCAGAATTCATAGTGACCACAGCTTGGGCAATAAGATTTTTATACTCTAACGACTCTAATAAATCTGTATTCCAAACAAGCGATTTATCTTTTATCTTTAAGTTTTCACTATCTAGCCAAGTTTCTTCTATGAGTTTCTTTCCTTCTGACATAATTTCATCATCTCTGAATACCGCACAATGTTTTTGCATAACTTTTTGCATTTGAGATCTCAGTTCAGCAGTTGTGACATCGCCGTCAGAATTTCTGGTAGCATCAAACCTCGCTATTACATCATCTATGACTGATTTAGGAATATCTTTATTTTTCTCCCCCTTAGGAACAATATCATCAATTCTGTCTGCAGCTGCTTTTCCAAAAACAACAAGGTCAATTAGAGAATTAGATCCTAATCTGTTTGCACCATGAACGCTCACACAAGCCGACTCTCCAACAGCCATTAGACCAGGTACGACTGTTTCATCGCCTTTGACAAGATTCATAACTTCGCCGTGGAAGTTGGTTGGTATTCCACCCATATTATAATGTACTGTCGGAATTATGGGTATTGGGTCTTTAGTTACGTCCACTCCAGCAAAGACTTTTGCAGACTCTGATATTCCTGGTAGCCTTTCTTCAAGAATATTAGAATCAATATGATCTAGATGAAGATACATGTGATCTTTATCTTTCCCTACACCCCTTCCATCAATAATTTCTTTGGTAATAGATCGTGACACAACATCTCTTGAAGCTAAATCCTTTGCCGATGGGGCATATCTTTCCATAAACCTTTCTCCCTCACTATTTACAAGGTACCCTCCTTCACCTCTGGCTCCCTCAGTTATCAAACATCCAACACCATAGATTCCTGTAGGATGAAATTGAACAAATTCCATATCCTGTAAAGGGAGTCCCGCTCTTAATACCATTGCATTTCCATCGCCTGTACATGTATGAGCAGATGTAGCAGAGAAATAAACTCTTCCATAACCACCTGAAGCTAGTACGGTTTGTTTTGAATTAAATACATGTAGCTTGCCATCCTCTAAACACCAGGCAACAACACCTCTGCATTCTCCTTCAACCATAAGTAAATCTAAAACAAAGTACTCTATATAATAATCCACATCGTGTTTTAATGATTGTCCATAAAGAGTATGAATAATCGCATGACCAGTTCTATCCGCTGCAGCACATGTTCTTTGTGCAGTTCCGTCACCATAATTTTTTGTCATGCCGCCAAAAGCCCGCTGATATATTTTGCCATCCTCTGTTCGACTAAATGGCACACCATAATTTTCTAACTCTAAAACTGCTTTGGGGGCGTTCTTACATAAGTATTCAATTGCATCCTGATCTCCAAGCCAATCAGAACCTTTAACCGTATCATACATGTGCCATCGCCAATCATCTTCTCCCATGTTACCTAACGCAGCTGATATTCCTCCCTGTGCAGCAACTGTATGACTTCTTGTGGGAAAAACTTTAGAGATACAAGCTGTCTTATATCCATTCTCTACAGCGCCAACTGTAGCTCTTAATCCTGAACCTCCAGCTCCTACAACAACTACATCGTAGTCGTGATATTCAATTTCGTAACTCATATTAAAATATTAAAATTAACCACATTGATAAACATACAAAGATTAAAATAAGTATAAAAAAGGACGATATTAAAAAATTAATTATCTTTTTAGCAGATTCGTCATGAATGTAATCTTCTAGTATCTCATTTACTCCTACTCTCATATGAATTAGCCCTAAAACGGTAAATATCAATATAAATAAAATTGACTGCAGACTTCTTAATTCTTCCAATATCAGCACATAAGGTTCACCAGAGAAATGAATTATTCTCAAAAATAGATATATGATGAGCGGGATCAATAAAATGGTAGTTAATCTGTGAATTTTCCATGCATTTTTTGCGGATTCCATAATTATAATATGCCCATAACCATCATCCAGAAAATTACCGTTAGAATAATTGTAAGAAAGACCGTTAGCCACCCTGTCAATTTGGCAGTATTTAAGTCCAATCCATACCCTGAGTCCCAGAACAGATGTCTGATGCAATTTAAAAAATAAAATAAATATGAAAATGTTAAACCAATAAGAATTGTTCTAACAAATAAATTGTTGGCTACGTTGATTGCAGACTCATAAAAATCTTCACCACTACCTATAGCAAATAGTAAAAATATTATTATTAATGATCCCAGCGATGAAACAACTCCTGTAATTCTATGAAGAATTGATAAGACAGAAGTAATTTGCCATCTATAAACTTGAAGGTGAGGTGAAAGTGGATTACTCATTATTAATCACTTATTTATATCAAAAAGAATAGATTTAAACGACTGTAAATTAATTTTTCCTTGGTATTAATGCCCAATAATCAAGACTTAAAAGTACTGAAGGATCAAATCTATTATTTGCGTCCTGATGTTGAAACTGATAAGCCTGAGCATCTCCAATTCCATTACTTCTTATTCGCAATGCTCCAAGATTATCAGAAACTTCAATCTTGTCTAGAATAGTGCTCCATGCAAAAACTGTTGTTCCAGCAAAGCATGGTGATGCATGAGTGCCTCCATTTATTGCAATTATTTTAAAAGCATTTGACAAGCCATTAAATGTAAGAGCTCTTGTTAAGCTAATTACATGCCCACCATAAACAATTCGTTTTCCAAATCTTCCACCTTTTTCGACAAAATGATTAAAATGAACTTTTGCATTGTTCTGGTAAAGTTTAGTTGCCATCATGTGTTCTGCTTCTTCAACAGTCATTCCATCGATATGATTAATTTTTTCATTAACATTATAATCTTCGTAACAGAGAGCAGATCCAGATGCTGAATAGTCAAAATTCGAAACATCAAAATTATAATTTTGTGCAATTGATATTATATCCTTATTTGATACTTCTTTATTTAAATCAGGAATTGAGGGATCGACTTTTTTAAGTTTTTTATTTTTCTTTCTTACCATAACCCATCTTTTATAATCGATTACAGACTCACCATGCTGATTGGATCCAATTGAATGAACATATACAACCCCATTATCTCCACTCGAATTTTCTTTAATACCTATAACCTCTGAGATTGAATGAATTGTATCGCCTGGGTAAGCAGGTTTGAGAAATTTGCATTCAGCATACCCAAGATTAGCAATTGCATTTAATGAAATATCTGGAACAGTTTTTCCAAACGCAATATTGAATAAAAGAAAATCGTCAACTGGGGATTCATCTAGAGACATATTTTTTGCAAACTCTTTTGATGAATGTAAGGCATACCTAGAGCCATAGAGAGCAGTATATAATGCACAGTCTCCTGAAGTAATTGTTCTAGGTGTTGCATGAATAATTTTTTGACCCATCTTAAAGTCTTCAAAAAAATTACCAATTTTGTATTTACTTGTTGAAGTCATAGATTCCTCAATATGAGAGTCTTCCTCAACTTTATTGACCAGTGATTCTGCTTCTATAACTCTTTTTGCATGGGCAACATGAAGTTCTTCTATTTGACTATCCTCAAAAGTTATAACGCCAATATTAGGATCTTTTTTTCGCGCTTCTTCAAAAGCAGCTACAATTCTTTTGGCTTTATCAAGTTGTTCCACGGTAGGAGTAAAAATTTTGTTGCATATTTGAATTTGCCCAGGGTGAATAAGCGTTTTGCCATCAAAACCCAAACCATGACTATAAGTACATTCTTCCTCAAAACCTTTTGAATCTCTAATATCGTTGAATACTCCATCTAGTATTGATAATTTAAATGCTTTAGAGGCCATCATACATTTTTCAAAACTTGTTACTAAAGCAGTTCTTTTTAATTCGTCTTCAAGTCCAAGTTCAGTTGAAAGATCATTAGTTCCCATAACAAAACATTTTAAATGTTTTGATGCTTTGGCAATGTCATATGCGTTTACTATGGAAAGTGCAGTCTCCATCATTACCCATATTTTTATTTCCTTTGTACTAATATATTTTTCGCAATCCTGTATATCTTTAGCCTCATTAACCTTTGGTACCAATATTGCATCTGGAGAACACACCTCTAAAATCTTTAAATCTTTCTGTCCTTCTTCTGAGTCTAAGTTATTAATTCTAATTACTTGCTCTTTGTCTTTATTTACTCCCGAATTGAGAATATTAATAATGGCTTTTCTTGCATCTTCTTTTGCACTTAATGCTACTGAGTCCTCTAAGTCGTAAATCAATGCGTCTACATCCAACGTACTGCTCTTCTTTAATGCCTTAGCATTAGAACCTGGAACATAAAGCACGCTTCTTCTTGGTTTTCTTACATTTTTTCTCATTATTTTAAATGATCCTCTATAAGCATTTCAGCAATTTGAATTGTGTTTAAGGCTGCGCCTTTCCTCAAATTATCAGATACTACCCAAATTGATAAACCATTTTTAGTTGAAGTATCCTCTCTAATTCTTGAAACATAAGTATCATCATTGCCAGCACATTCCTTTGGTGTTACGTAACCGCCATCTTCACGTTCATCTAATAATTTACAACCTGGTGCATTTTTAATGGCATCTCTTGCTTGTTCTACAGAAACTTTTTCGTGAAATTCTATATTCACTGCCTCTGAATGACCAATAAAGACCGGTACTCTCACACAAGTCGCACTAAAACTTATTTCATTAGATAAAATCTTTTTTGTTTCTTGATCCATCTTAAGTTCTTCTTTTGTATAACCATCATCCATAAATTTATCAATGTGTGGAATAACATTAAATGCAATTGGTTTTGTAAACTTTATGTTGTCTTTTATTTCATCAGAAAACATATTTTTTGTCTGGTCGAATAACTCATCCATACCAGCTTTGCCTGCACCTGAAACAGATTGATAGGTTGATACAATCACCTTTTTTATTTTTGAAATTTCATGCAATGGTTTTAATGCTACTACTAGTTGTATTGTTGAACAATTAGGGTTAGCAATAATATTTTTTATTTTATAATCTTTTATAGCTTCAGGATTTACTTCAGGAACGATTAGTGGAATATCTTTATCCATTCTAAATTGACTTGAATTATCGATAACAATGCAATTTTTTTCAGCAAACTTGGGTGCCCATTCTTTTGATACGCTCGCTCCTGCGGAAAATAGTGCTAGATCGGCTTTTGCAGGATCAAATTTATCAATTGCTTCGACTGTAAGCTCCTTGTCTCCAAATTCAACTTTAGCTCCCTCACTTTTACTTGAGGCAACAGGAAAAATATTAGATGAGTCGTACTTTCTATCTGAAAGTATGTTAAGCATCTCTCGACCGACATTTCCAGTTGCTCCAACTATTGCGATATTTAAGCTCATAAATTAAAAATTCTGTTTTAATTGATTAATAATTTTGTCTCCCATTTCAACTGTCGACAGATTTTTATTATCATCACCTATTAAGTCGGCTGTCTTATAGCCATCTGAAAGTACTTTATTAACAGATTGATTGATGAGATCAGATTCCTTATCCATATTAAATGAATATTTAAGGCACATTGCAAAGCTTAAGATTGACGCAATAGGATTTGCTATTCCTTTACCGGCAATATCAGGTGCTGATCCGTGAACGGGTTCATAAAGAGATTTTCTAAAGTTATTTGAATCGAATGCGCCCAATGAAGCTGAAGGCAGCATACCTAAAGATCCTGTTAACATAGCGGCTTCATCAGACAGAATATCACCAAATAAATTATCTGTAACAATTACATCAAATTGTTTTGGATTTCTTACAAGTTGCATAGCGCAATTATCCGCATACATGTGTGAGAGTTCAACATTTGGATATTCATTTTTATGAACGTAAGACACCTCTTCTCTCCATAAAATGCCTGACTCCATAACATTTGATTTTTCACATGAAGTTACCTTGTTGTCTCTTTTGCTTGCCAGTTCAAAGGCTATTCTCGCAACTCTTCTTATTTCTTCTGTACTGTATGACTGAGTATTAATTCCAACTCTAGTTCCGTCGCTTTTTTCTTCGATACCTCTTGGCTCTCCAAAGTAAATACCGCCTGTAAGTTCTCTAACAATTAGGATGTCTAAACCAGAAACAAGTTCAGATTTTAAAGATGATGCATCAACCATTGATTCAAAACATAAAGCAGGTCTTAAATTAGCAAATAGATCCATTTCTTTTCTGATGCTTAAAAGCCCTTGCTCAGGCCTTAAAGAAAAATCAAGATTATCCCACTTTTCTCCTCCAACGGCGCCAAGTAAGACGGCGTGAGAGTCTTTTGCCTTATCTAATGTTTCATCTGATAAGGGGACACCATAACGATCATAAGCCGCTCCCCCAATATCATCTTTTTGTATTTCAAATACAACATTACTATTTTCTTCAACACATTTAGCAACTTTAATAACTTCATCCATTACTTCAGGGCCAATACCATCTCCAGACAAAATTAATAATTTGTATAATTTACTCATGTTATTTTACTTCCATATAACCAAGGGGTTTCTTTTGCTTGATTACTTTCAAAATCTGAAATCGAACTTGATTTATTTAAAGTTAGACCAATGTCATCGAGTCCTTCAATTAAACATTTCTTCTTAACAGGATCGATTTCGAATGTTATTTCTTTTTGTTCATTGTTTTCTACATAAGTTATGTTCTGCTTTTCTAGATCAATGTTGAAATTCAATGTATTCTCAGCTGTGTCCTGTAATTTAGCTACTGTTTCTTCGTCAAGAATTATAGGTAAAATACCGTTTTTGAAGCAATTATTATAAAATATATCAGCGTAACTTGGTGCGATTATACATTTAATGCCATAGTCAGCAATTGACCATGGAGCATGTTCGCGTGAAGAGCCGCAACCAAAATTTTTACCCGCTATTAAGATACTTGCCCCATTGTACTGATCTTGATTGAGTGCAAAAGAATCTATTTTGTTACCGTCTTGATCAAACTTTAACTCAAAAAATAAATATTCTCCAAGACCAGTTCTTTTAATTGTTTTCAAAAACTGTTTTGGGATTATCATATCTGTATCAACATTAGTTATCCGTATAGGAATTGCATTGCCAGTTAGTTTATTAAATTTCTCCATTATAGATCTCTAAAATCAGTTAATTTACCTTTAATAGCTGCAGCAGCAGCCATTTGTGGACTCATTAAATGCGTTCGTCCACCTCTTCCTTGCCTTCCTTCAAAATTTCTATTTGAAGTTGATGCGCATCTTTCTTGAGGTTTTAGTTTGTCTGCATTCATGGCTAAACACATTGAACATCCTGGATCTCTCCAATCGAACCCTGCTTCTATAAATATTTTATCTAAGCCTTCCATTTCTGCCTGTTCTTTCACAAGTCCTGAACCTGGGACAATCATTGCATGAACATTTTTTTCAACTTTGCGACCTTTTGCAATTTTAGAGACGGCCCTTAGATCTTCTATTCGTCCATTTGTGCAAGATCCGATAAAAACTTTATTTACTTCAATTTCATTAATTGGTGTATTAGGTTCGAGGCCCATATAATCAAGCGCTCTTTCAATAGATCTCTTTTTTTCATCACTACTTGCATTTTTTGGATCAGGAACGTAGCCGTCAATTGAAACAACATCTTCCGGACTTGTCCCCCAAGTTACTTGAGGAATAATTTCGTCTGCTTTTATTTCTACGATTTCGTCATATTGTGCTTCACCAGAAGGAGCAAGTGGTCTGCCCTTTAAATATTCCCAAGTTTTTTCATCAGGGCTGATTAAACCAGCTCTTGCGCCTGCCTCAATAGACATGTTGCAAACTGTCATTCTGCCTTCCATTGATAAATCTTTAATTACGTCACCAGTATATTCAATCACATAACCTGTTCCACCAGCAGTTCCTATTTTTTTTATAATTGCTAATATTATATCTTTTGCAGTTACGCCATCCACAACCTCGCCTGTAATTTTAATGCACATATTTTTAGCTTTTGTTTGAATCAGAGTTTGGGTAGCAAGAGTATGTTCAACTTCAGATGTTCCTATGCCCCAAGCTAAAGCGCCGAAAGCACCATGAGTAGATGTATGGCTATCTCCACAAACTATTGTCATTCCAGGTTGAGTAAATCCTTGCTCGGGTCCAACAATATGAACGATACCTTGCCGCTTATCTGACATCGGTAGGTAAGTGATATTATTTTCACTAGCATTTCTCTCTAGTGTTTCAACTTGTAATTTTGAATCTGGGTCTGCTATGCCCTTATCCCTATCCATAGTGGGCACATTATGGTCTGCTGTCGCAAGAGTAAATTCAGGTCTTCTAACTTTTCTGCCACTCATTCGCAATCCTTCAAAGGCTTGCGGACTAGTTACCTCGTGTACAAGATGTCG
>CACLBX010000009.1 GCA_902605215.1 uncultured Pelagibacteraceae bacterium | reverse complement strand
ATGATGTCATTGCAGGTAGTGTAAAAATTTGTTATGATAGAAATGTAATTCAAATCAATTCTAATTAAAAGTATAAAGAAACAATGAAAAAACTAGATGAACGAAAAAAAGGTTTTGAGGGTAAATTCGCTCGAGATCAAGAGTTAGAATTTAAGATTTTGGCTCGACGAAATAAGTATCTTGGTGTCTGGGCTGCAGAAAAACTTCGTTTATCGGGACCAGCGGTAGAGGAATATTTTGCAGAAGTAATCAAATCTGATCTTGAAGAGGATGGAGATATGGATGTTTTCAGAAAAGTTAGAAAAGATTTTGATGAAAAAGGAATATCCATAACAGATGATGAACTTAGACAGAGTATGGACCAATTTTTACTTCAGGCAAAAGAAGAGATCATTGGTAAAGATAATATCTAATTATTACATTCCACATGTACATTAAATATGCAACCACAAAAAAGTCTTCAAAAAAGAAAGTGGTTAAAAAGAGAACAGCTTCAAAAATTACAAAGAAAAAAAAGACTGTAATGAAAAAAAAGAAGCGTACCTCTAAACCCAGGCCTAAAAAGAATAATAGTAATGTAATTCGGGATGCTAGTTTAAATCAGAATTATTATGTTGGGGGTTATATTCTTATATTTGGAGTGTTTGCACTAGCTATTTATTATTCGCAATAAATTATTTAAATACTTTTTTAAAAATATAATCTGTTCTTCTTGTTGCGTGTTTAAGGTCTAATATTTTAGAAATTTCTTTTTTATTTAAATATTTTTTTAATTCATTATCCGTATCCAGTACGGTTTCAAAGTCTAGATCAGATTTCCATACTTTCATGGCGTTACGCTGTACAATTTTATAGGCCTTCTCTCGAGATAATCCTTTTTGAGTCATCGCGAGCATAAGACCCTCTGACATGGGTAGTTTTCTAAGTTTATCTAAATTAGTTTTCATATTTTTAGGATAAACAACAAGGTTTGCGATTACATTATTCAAACGTGCTAGTGCAAAATCAATGATGATGTTGGCATCAGGAGCCATTATTCTTTCTACACTTGAGTGCGAGATATCTCTTTCATGCCATAAAGAAACATTTTCTAAAGCGGGTATTGTGTAGCCACGAATTAACCTTGAAAGGCCAGTTAAGTTTTCAGTTAGTACAGGATTTCTTTTATGAGGCATGGCAGAAGAACCTTTTTGTCCTTTTGAAAAAAATTCTTCAACTTCAAGAACCTCTGTTCTTTGTAAATGTCTGATTTCAGTAGCAAGGCGCTCAATTGAGCTGGCAATAATTCCAAGAGTACTAAAATAAACAGCGTGTCTGTCACGCGGGATAACTTGAGTAGATATAGTTTCAGCTTTCATGCCTAATTTTTTTGCAACAAACTGTTCAACGCGAGGATCTATGTTGGCATAATTGCCTACAGCACCTGAAATTGCGCACACAGATATTTCTTCTGTCGCCTTTTTAAAACGCACTTGATTTCGCTCAAACTCTGCATAGAAGTTTGCCATTTTTACACCAAAGGTTGTTGGTTCTGCATGAATACCATGGCTTCTTCCTATACAAGGTGTATTTTTATATTTGAGAGCTATTTTTTTGAGTGATTTAAGAAGCTGAGCTATTTCTTTTTCAATTATTTTAGATGACTGCATGAGCTGTATATTGAATGCTGTATCTAAAATATCTGATGAAGTTAAGCCTTGATGAAGAAAACGTGCGGGAGGACCAGCATATTCTGATATAGATGTAAGAAATGCTATAACATCGTGTTTTACTTCCTTTTCAATAGTATCAATTCTCTTCTCATTTATTTTAGCTTTTGACTTAACTTTTTTACTTGTACCCCTTGGAACAGTTCCCAATTTTTCCATAGCTTCACAAGCATACAGTTCAATATCGAGCCAAATTTTAAATCTTGATTTAGAACTCCAGATATCAGTCATAGGAGCTCTTGAATATCGAGGGATCATATAAATACTTTTTTAATCTTAAATTTATGGTTTATCAAGCCCTGCAGGAGATTTAGTAAAAATTTCAAATCCATCTTTGGTTATACCAATACTATGCTCAAATTGAGCTGATAAACTCTTATCTTTTGTTACAGCTGTCCATCCATCCTTCAGCATTCTTACATCATAATTTCCAACATTAATCATGGGCTCCACAGTAAAGAACATGCCTTCTTCAATTTGATCACCTGTATTTTTTTCACCGTAGTGCAATATGTTTGGAAATTCATGAAATACTTTACCAAGTCCATGCCCACAGAAATCTCTCACAACGCTATAATTCTGTTTTTCAGCATAACTCTGAATTGCATAACCAATATCACCTAGACGGGATTTTGGGCTTGCTGCTTTAATCCCTTCATGCATTGACTCAAAAGTGCAATCAATTAATTTCTGTGCTTTTGCATTTATTTTGCCTACCGGAAACATCCGACTAGTATCTCCATGCCAGCCATCAACGATAACAGTTACATCTATGTTCACGATATCTCCTTCTTCTAATATTCTTGAAGATGGGATTCCATGACAAATGACATGGTTAATTGATGTACAAATAGACTTTGGAAAACCTTTATAAAATAAGGGGGCAATCAAGCCACCATTTTTTGTAATGAACTCTAAAGCAAAGTAATCAAGCTCATCTGTTGATACTCCAGGCTTTACATGCTCGACCAAAAGATCAAGAGTGGATGCAGCTAAATTGCCAGCTTTTCGCATGCCTTCAAAATCTTTACTATTATGCAATGTATTATTCATTAATGAGTTTTATTTTTTTATTTACACGAATTTTGTCACTTTCAAAAGAACAGTTATAACATATTATTTCTACTCCCTTTTTTATGACTTTTTTAAAGTTGTCGTAGTATGTCTGATCAATATCACTCGCGATTTTAAATTTTTTACAATCATCTCTTTGAATGAGAAATAACATAATTGCTCTTGTATTTTTGTTGGGCAACTTTGAAAGTTCGATCAAATGCTTAGAGCCTCTTTCTGTAACCGCATCTGGAAATTCAGCAATTTCTTTTTTTCTTGATAATGTTACATTTTTTACCTCTACATAAGTTTGTTTTTTGTCATTACTTAATAGAAAATCAATTCGAGAATTAGTTCCGTATTTAACTTCTCTTTTATATGAATTGTATTTACCTAATTCAGGAATGAGACGCATTTCGATTGCATCTTCCACAATTCTGTTGGCTTTGTGCGTATTGACGCCAACGTTTGCATTGCCAGATTTTATAATTTCAAGAGTATATTTTAATTTACGTTTTGGATCGTTTGCTCTTGTAACAAAAACAGGATTGTCTTCTTCTAGGAGACCTTGCATGGAACCTGTATTGGGACAATGTGCAGTTATGGTCTCTTTATTATTATCAAGTTGAATATCTGCAAAAAATCTCTTATACCTTTTAATCAATCTCCCTGAGATATATTGATTAGCAATTTTTGACATGGTTTTATGAAAGCATCACTTATAATTATTGGTAACGAAATTTTATCCGGTCGTACGCAAGATAAGAACCTATCATATCTCGCAAATTGGCTGAATGAAATAGGAATTCAACTAGCAGAAGTTAGGGTAATTAGAGATGAGGAAGAAATAGTTGTAGAGACGGTTAACTACCTTAGATCAACTTATGATTATGTATTTACGACAGGCGGCATAGGGCCTACGCACGACGATATTACTTCTTTGTGTATCGCCAAAGCTTTTGGAGTTGAACTAGAGATCAATTCAGGAGCATTAGGTATTTTAAAGGAGTACTATAAAGACGGCGAATTGACTGATGCAAGAATGAAAATGACTAAGATGCCAGTAGGTTCTGAGCTTATTGAGAATCCAGTGAGTAGAGCGCCTGGTTTTAAAATGGATAATGTATTTGTATTAGCTGGGATCCCAAGCATCATGCAGGGCATGTTAGAAGGGGCGAGAAAGCACCTAACTGTTGGTGAAGTGGTTAAGTCTAAATCAATTGATGTTTTTACTCCTGAAAGCAACGTTGCTGACGCCTTAACTGATCTGCAAAATAAACATTCTGAAGTTGAAATAGGAAGTTACCCTTTTAATAAGGACAATCGCTTTGGCACTTCTGTAGTTATGCGTTCTTCTGATAAGGAAAAACTTAAAAATTGTGAGTCAGATTTAAAGGAATTAATGAAAAATTATGATACAAAGTATTAATAATTTTTATCCACAATCATCTAAAATACTGATTTAATTATATATTATTAGTTTTTTCTACTTTACTTAAACCGGTTTCTCAATAATAATTGCCTAATTTTATAAAATTAAGGGGAATATAATAATGAAAGTATTAATGCTAAATCCCGGAGATCACGTAGCCATATCGTTTTGGTTAATCTCTATGGCCATGGTTGCAGCTACAGCTTTCTTCTTTCTTGAAAGAGACAGAGTAGCAGCTAAATGGAAGACGTCCCTCACAGTAGCTGGTTTGGTTACTGGTGTTGCGGCGTGGCACTATTTCTACATGAGAGGCGTATGGGTCGCTACTGGTGACTCTCCAACAGTCCTAAGATACATTGACTGGTTGATCACTGTGCCTCTACAAATTGTAGAGTTCTATGTAATTCTTGCGGCAATGACTGCTGTTGCTTCAGGCTTGTTCTGGAGACTATTAATCGCATCAATCGTGATGTTGGTTGGTGGTTATCTAGGTGAAGTCGGAGCGATGAATGTAACGCTAGCCTTCGTAATAGGAATGGCTGGATGGTTATACATCATCTACGAAATTTTTGCAGGAGAAGCAAGCAAGGCGAGTGCTGGTAGTGGAAACGCTGCTGGTCAAGCTGCGTTTAACGCGTTGAGATTAATCGTTACAGTAGGTTGGGCGATTTATCCAATAGGTTATGCAGTAGGTTACTTTGGTGGCGGCGTAGACGCTGGTTCACTGAACTTGATCTACAACCTTGCTGACTTTGTTAACAAAATTGCATTTGGTATGGCTATTTATGTAGCTGCAGTATCAGACAGCAATTAAGTTTCTGCAAAGCAGATAATAAAAGGGGCCTTCGGGCCCCTTTTTTTTTATCCAAAACATTAAAGAACTAGTAGTTCGTTAAATAAATAGTTATAAAATAAAAGAATTGGCCTCATGGCGGAATTGGTAGACGCAAAGGACTTAAAATCCTTTGGGATTTATTCCCGTCCCGGTTCGAGTCCGGGTGAGGCCACCAAAATTAAAATTTAAATTGCTCGTTTAATATTCGTTCATCAAATGAGTGATCTTTATCAAATAACAATTGAATTATCTGGTCTTCATTTTGATGAACTTCAACAGATTTAACGTCTCTGAATTCAGAACTATCCGCAACAGCACTTACAGGTCTTTTTTCACCTTCTATTACTTCAAATTTTATATTGGATTTATTATTTAATATTGCACCTTTCCATCTTCTTGGTCTAAAGGCGCTAATAGGGGTGAGCGCTAAAACGTCGGCATTGATAGGGAGTATAGGCCCGTGCGCAGACAAGTTATATGCAGTACTTCCAGAAGGTGTAGAAATCAAAATTCCATCACAAATTAATTCCTCTAAACGAACTTTATCGTCAATTGAGATTTTTATTTTTGACGCTTGGTGAGTTTCTCTTAAAAGAGATACTTCATTTATTGCAATTGCTTCATGGCAGCTTCCATCGACGCTTTTCACCTTCATTGATAATGGTGAGATTTGAATTGATTGTGATAAGTTTATTCTCTTGATTAAGTCATCTTTATTAGAGGCATTCATTAAAAAGCCAACACTCCCATAATTTAAACCAAAGAGCGGTAAGCTTTGAGACATATGACTTTTTATGGCTTCAAGCATAAATCCATCACCACCTAATACAACGATAACATCTGCATTATCTAATGAGTTTGTACCGTACTGTTCTTCCAAAACCTTTTTTTGTTCAATAGCTTCATTATTACTAGACGCCAAAAAAACTGGTTTATTCAAATTCATATTTATTTGCCTACTAAAAAGTAATTCTTTATCTTAAAATACCTATTAATTGAACATCAAAATTAATTAATAAATACATATGTCATTAAGTGGTTATATTCTCTCAATAGATCAAGGGACAACTAGTTCGAGGGCCTTAATTTTGAATGAATTAGGCCAAATACTTGCTCAAAAAAATATTGAGTTTAAGCAATATTATCCAAAAAACGGATGGGTTGAGCATGATCCACTTGAAATATTAAAAACAACAACAGACGCAATTAAGCAAGTTTTAGCAGAGCTTAAAATAAATGCACAAGATATTATCGTAGCCGGCATAACCAACCAAAGGGAAACAATTGTCGCTTGGGACAAATTGACTGGTAAACCAATTTACAATGCCATTGTATGGCAGGATAGACGTACAGAAAATTATTGTAACGAACTCAAAGAAAAAAAGCTCATACACACCATCCAATCAAAAACAGGATTAGTCATTGATCCATATTTTTCTGCTACAAAAATTAAGTGGATCTTAGAAAATATTGAGGAAGCAAAAGAATGTCTCAACAAAGGGAACTTATTAATTGGAACAATCGATACATGGTTGATATGGAATTTTACAAAAGGATCAGAACATACTACCGATGTAACAAATGCATCCAGAACAATGCTCTACAATATTGCTGATGATCAATGGGATGAAGAGTTGTTAGATATATTTACATTACCAAAGAGTATACTACCTAATGTTAAAAACTCAGTTGATGATTTTGGTAAAATTGTATCTGACTTTTTTGGAAATGAAATTCAAATTGGTGGAGTTGCTGGAGATCAGCAAGCAGCCTCTGTTGGTCAATCCTGCTTTAAAGAAGGCATGGTAAAATCAACTTACGGAACAGGCTGTTTTTTACTTATGAATACAGGAAGTAATATTTTAAATTCTCAATCAAACCTCCTTTCCACTGTAGCTTATAATATTAAGGGGAAAAAAAGTTACGCAATTGAAGGTAGTATATTTAATGCTGGAACAGTTGTGCAATGGATGCGTGATGAATTAGAATTTTATAATAATGCTTCAGAGGTTGAGAGCTTAGCTGACAAAAGCTCTAATGATATACATTTTGTACCAGCATTTACTGGATTAGGAGCCCCTTATTGGAGGTCAGATATCCGAGGTCAAATTTCTGGTATTACGAGAGATACCTCAAAAGCTGATATAGCCATGGCGGCTCTTAAATCTATTTGTTTTCAAACTAGAGATTTATTTGAGTGTCTCTTAAATGACTCAAATCTTAAAAGAGAGAAGTTTACAATTCGTGTTGATGGAGGAATGACAAGCAACAATATGATGATGCAATTTTTGTCTGATATTCTGCAGGTAAAAATAGAAAGACCTGCGAACCAAGAATCTACAGCAATTGGAGCAGCGTACTTAGCAGGCATTTATGCTGGCATATACAAAGATGTTGCAGACGTGGAAAAATTGTGGAAAACTGATCGGATATTCAAGCCAAAAATTTCAATTGATCAAGCTGAACAATTCTATGGTGGCTGGAAGAAAACAATAGAAAGACTAATAGGTAATGGTTGACGTAAAAAGCAAAGTTTCACAAGAAGAATGGCAAGCAAGACAAGATCTTGCGGCTTTTTATAGAACTGTGCCATATTTTAAATGGGATGATTTAATCTTTACACATATTTCAGCAAAAGTTCCTGGAACAGAAGATGAATTTTTAATTAACCCATACGGATTTCTATTTGATGAAATTACAGCATCAAATTTGGTAAAGGTCGACCTCAAAGGTAAAATTCTAAGTGATACAAATAATTTTATTAATCCTGCAGGTTTCACAATTCATAGTGCAATCCATGAAGCACGAGAAGATGCTCATTGCATAGTGCATCTGCATTCAAATGATGGTGTAGCGGTAGCCTCATTGAAAGATGGTTTATTGCCATTGTCACAAACTGGTATGCTAGTTAGAAGTCAAATTTCGTATCATGACTACGAGGGTGTTGCTTTATTTGATGAAGAAAAAGAACGACTTGTAAAAGATTTGGGTCAAGAGAAATTAATGATACTTAGAAATCACGGTACTTTGGCAATTGGCAAAAATGTTGCTGAGGCATTTACAAATATATATTTCTTAGAGAAGGCTTGTAGCTATCAAGTCAGAGCAATGTCAGGCAACCTTGAGCTGAATTATCCTTCAGATGAGGCTATCGAGACAACAAAACAACAAGGTCAAGGACGAGAAATGGCCGCAGCCTTATTGTGGCCAGCGGTTAAGCGAAAGATGGAGTCTTTAGACCCATCTTTTATGAATTAGTAATCGATTATAATTGACGTTTTTCTTAATTGAAGACATAGTCACATTCGAAAAAATAGAATATCCAAGATAAATTTATTAGGAGAAAGCAATGAAAATATTGTGCATTTTATATGACGACCCAAATGGCGGAATGCCATCAAAGTATGCCTTAGACGATCTTCCAAAATTAGATAAGTATCCTGATGGTATGACCCTTCCATCACCTAAATCAATCGATTTCACGCCTGGAGAATTGCTAGGCTGCGTGTCAGGTGAACTTGGTTTAAGAAAATTCTTAGAGGATGCTGGACACACACTTATTGTAACATCTGATAAAGATGGTGACGGCTGTCAGGCTGATAAGGAATTAGTAGATGCAGATGTGGTTATATCTCAACCGTTCTTTCCATACTATTTGACAAGAGAGAAAATGGAAACAGCTCCAAATCTTAAAATGGCAATTACAGCAGGTATCGGATCTGACCATGTTGATTTGCAAGCTGCAATGGATCGTAAGGTAGATGTCGTTGAAGTCACTTTCTGTAACTCAAGATCAGTAGCTGAACATATTGTTATGATGGTTTTATCTTTAGTTAGAGATTATCATAATCAACATAGAATAATCAATGAAGGTGGATGGAATATCGCTGATGCTGTAAAGCGCTCCTATGATCTTGAAGGTATGCACGTTGGAACTGTCGCAGCTGGACGTATTGGTTTAGATGCTCTAAGAAAATTAAAACATTTTGATGTTCACATGCACTACTTTGATCGTCATAAACTTCCTGATGAAGTTGAGAAAGAACTAAATCTTACTTTTCATGAGTCAGTGGAGTCTATGGTTAAAGTTTGTGATGTAGTTACAATCAACTGTCCATTGCATCCAGAGACCGAACACATGTTTAATGATGAATTAATTGGTAAGATGAAAAGAGGCGCGTACATAGTAAATACTGCGAGAGGTAAAATTTGTGATAAAGATGCCATTGCGCGTGCACTTGAATCTGGTCAGCTCAGCGGTTATGCAGGAGATGTATGGTTTCCTCAACCAGCACCAAATGACCATGTATGGAGAACAATGCCACATCACGGTATGACGCCTCACACGTCAGGAACATCCCTTTCTGCACAGGCAAGATATGCTGCGGGCGTTCGAGAAATACTTGAGTGTTTCTTTGATGGTACAGCTATAAGAGATCCATATCTTATTGTTCAAAACGGAGAATTAGCTGGTATGGGTGCGCATTCATACAGTAAAGGTACAGCTACAGGCGGCTCAGAAGAAGCGGCAAAATACCAAAAAAAATAATTTTTTTTTCTTTAGGACGGAAGAAATTCCGTCCTATATAATATGTATATGAGCAGCGTATTTAGAAATTATTTTTCTCATTCAACCATTATTGGTTTTATCTTGATGGCAATTATAGGCGTGCTGTACATATTGAGTACAGGACTTATATATGAGCATTTAATTTGGTTATTTATTCCAATTTTACTAGCTCCATTTTATGAGTGGTATGTTCACAAGTATCAGCTTCATACTGAACTCACAAAAAAAGAAGGTTGGTATCGAAGATATCAAATCATTCTTCATCACGGTCATCACAGGGATCCTGATAATATAAAACTGCAATTTGCTCCTTGGAGATACTTAATTTATACATATGGCCAGGTTTATTTACTCTATGCTCTAATTTTCTGGAGTTTCGGTACTGCGTTGGTTCCATTTACAGGTCATCTTCTTTATCATCTTTGGTATGAATGGATTCATTTAGCTCATCACTCGAAAAATTATAAACCAATGACACCTATTGGAAAAAACCTTCGAGATGCACACATGAGTCACCATTTTCATAATGAAAACTATAATTGGGGCATCACGAATCTATTAGGAGATTATTTTTTTAACTCATTGAAGGCCAATAAAGAAATTTCAAAATCAGATACAACTAAAAATATTTCAGGTTACCTTGATTAATTTACGTATTAGTATTTAAAATCATATATTTATTAATAATATCTAAGACTGATTCTCAGAAAGATATTTTAGGATTATATAATAATCTATATATAAAATTTTATTTTGATATTTTTCAATAATTTTTCTAGTATACCTAAAATTAATTTAACATCTTAGGAGTCTCATGAAGAAATATTCAATAATTGCTATATTATTATCAACTTTATTTCTTGCAGGTTGTCTCGGCGGCTCATCTTCTTCTTCATCGAGTAGCGTTTCAGGTGTAGGAAGCACAAACTACTTAAAATAAATTAGGAAAACTGATTATGCATAAAATGTCTAAACAACTTATCGTATTTTTTTTATTGATGAACTTCTTTTATCCCACTGCGTATGCAGAAATTTGGGGCTCGCCGACAGGGCAATATAGCACTGACAAAAACGATAGAGTTGATAGAATTGAACATCCTGCAGTAGATACATTTTCAACTGTTGATTTCTTTATGTGTGTATTAAATGTAGCGGCCGAAAACTATCCTAATGGAGTTTGGAAAGCACAAATTGATGAGAACATGTGCAGAGTAATCTCTGGAAGCTCAGATCCAACTGATACTGATAGTGCAGTTGCCGATGTTTGGCTTTCAAGTACAAGAGCTGACAATTCATCACCTCAAATTGTTAAAGGTTGGTTTCAGACTGCGGATGGTGACCGATATCTTGCAACTGTTACAGCAACCACAGCTCCGACAACAGCTAGACCAAATGGAGAGTTTGTTTTTAAAGCATGCAAAGCAGGTGCAATTGGCACTTCTAATGATGGAGTTTGTCCTCCTGCAGCATCCACAGAAGGACGGTCCGTCTTATCTGTGACCGTTGAAACCGTTGGTGGCACTGAAGTTACAAGATTTCAGATGATTGATGAATATAAAGATTATGATACTGGGGCATTATTAACTGAAAGCCTATACGCCGATTCATCTGATCATAAATTACAGACCATGACTGGTGGTACAAAGAGTTATAACTGGCAAGTGAGCCCCCCTGAACAATTAACTTATGAAATTAATTTTGATGGGGACTATGTAGCAATTAAAGAAGGAAGCAGTACGGATCAATGTGTCCCGATGTCAGGCTATACAGAATACCCTCGTGCTTATAACCTTTATTCAATAGCAGATGGATCACTTAAAACTGGTGGTGCTGGATTTCCATTCAAAGTTAAAACTTCAAGCACAGCCACAACCGATGCTCAAGGATATTTTAATTATTATGGAGCACACGTTCACAAAAGGGACGCTCAAGGCGCGCAGGAATATTTAAAAAGTGGCGATACAATTACTCCTGTTGTTGATAATACAACAATAGGCATAACGACGACTGACGATGTGGTATTGCAGTTATCTGGTGGAAGATTTTTTGAAAAAACCCCTTTCTCAGGAACACTATCTTCTAAAGATCAAAACTATCAACAAACTTCAATGACCAGGCATTATCCTGATGTAGGTGAGATCTCAATTTATCTTGATACATCGGCTCAGAAAGTCGTATATGCAAAAGAAACGTGTAATACAGATATAAATAATTCTTCAACTGCAACAAATCATTCAGGTAATACGGTCACGATAGATTGTGATCTGACATCTAAATTTACTTGGAACGGGGGTAATTTAGTAACAGATAACAACTTTGGAGCTCATTCTGGAATTGTTGGTGGGCATTTTGATCTTGTGGATGTGAGCGAGGCAGCGTATCGATCTAATTACGAACTCCAAGCCACTCCGTTAACAGATACATCGGCTAATACCGGAGGTCATAACTACAGTAATGATTTGTATTTAGCTTGTTATGGAAACGAATGCTTGTTTCCAACACAAGATGGTTCAACCCTTAGTACATCAGGTTATAGTGCTGAATACTTCAGAGCACAAACGAGTGCGGATACATCAAATGATCCTAATGAAAGCAACAACGACAAGTACATCGAACCAGGCACGCATACTCCTGTTTATTATAAACTTCAAGCCAGTGATATGAACCTTTATCGATGTGCAGCTTATGATAGTTCCAACAATGTTTGTACTGGCGATAGCTACCCCGTTCTTTGTGATCCAACAAGTAGTGGATGTTTAACTCAATTAGGGAGTGCAGAAATACATATTGGCCAAGGAAATTTAATCAAAGCAGATTATGATGTATCTAGTGGTTGGGGCCCTGCGAGCACAGCCACAACTTATGCTGCTGCGCCTAAAAAATATCAATGGGGCACTGGCACTCATACAAAATATGGCAAAGGAGCATTTCCTAAAGTTGGCTCTACATTCAAACCCTTAGAAGCACCTTTAGAATTTGTTTACAGCCACGATGCAGTAAATTATAGAAATTCTGGAGATTCACCTTTACAAACTAATTTTACGCTAAAATATGATGGTGTAGGTGAGCTGCATGGATGGGATTGGGCTCCCCAAGATGACGGCGACTATTATCCTGAAATTTCATTAAAAGATGGAACTTTAGTGGATGTTGACGGCGATGCGACAAATGATCATGCAGTTCTTGCGACGCAGGTTAAACTATTGCCAACACCTGATGCAGACATGACCAATTGTGATGCGCGAGGCTTATCAGTAACCCAAGGTGCAACTACATTTCCTACTATTGATTCCTTTAATATAAATTCAGAAATAACGCACACATTTGCTGAGATTTCGAGCATGTCATTTCTTTCAGAGTCAGCATGCGTTATTGACGGTACGGTTCAAACTGAAATATCAGCTTGTAACTAATAGTAATTTTTATTGAAATACTGATTACTTATCAGTAAGTAAAGTCTATTTCAAAAATTATTTGCTTGTTGCTTAAATGATCAATAGTTAAACGATTAATCACTAAACCGTGTCCATTATACAGTAAGTCGATTGCATTAGTCAGTTCTTGTAAATTTTCAACTTCGCCATTTATATTGTATGTATTATTTTCCTCTTTAAAACTTATAACTGAAATCTGAAACTGATTGAGTAATTCAGATATGTCCATTGTTTCAGAGTTATTTTTGAGATAGTGTCTCCATTTTCCAGGATATACATCGTCAAAACGCTTAATAATTTGTAAGGAATTGTTCAGTTGAGTTAAATCATTTATTAATAACTCTTTCTTTGTATTACTTGTTATATTCATGACAAATATGATGATAGAGAGAAACGTCATTGCTGATGAAAATAATACTAATATTCTTGTATAAGAATTATATTCAGCCCAAGTTGTTAGTAATATTTGATAAAGTTTATGCATTTTTATATTTTACAGACAAATTTACGATAATTTTATTTTGATTATCATTTTGAATTGAATTGATATTCACGTTGAAAATTGTACTTTCCTGAATCGCTGAATTTATTTGATTGATGACACTTTCCCCTTCAACAATAAAAACCATATTGATATCATCTGAGTCAATTTCAAGCTTTTTTAGTTTAAGGCCAGGTTGATTAAACATGTCGCCAAGCTCATTGAGTGTGACAATATAATTCTTCGCAGGTAAATTATTTGAATAGGATATTTTTGATGCGACCGTTTCTAAATCTAATATTTGATTAGTTGACTCCAAATCTCGAAAAACATTATTCAAAATATTAGATTGTCTGGTTTCTATTTGAAATGCATATTGAGATGTGCTTGTGTATTGAATAGTTAAAGCGCTGAATAGTATTAGAGAAATTGCTAGGTAGTTATAAGATTTCCAATTATTTGAATAAGAAATATTAACTTTTTTTTGATTAACAACATCTTTTATACGTAAGGATCTAAAAGAATCACTTTCAATATGACCTAAATCACTCATAAGGTAACTTATCTTTTGATCAGTATCTAACATATCACTTAAGATTAATTGCAAGCTTTTACTTTTTGAAGATGATTGGTCTTTATTAAATATATACTTCCAAGTGATTAAATCTGGATTTTTTTCTCTATCAGTAATGACTTGAATATCTTCTTTAAATTTTTCAATACTAGATTGTAAAACTTTATTGTTGTAGTGGATCATCAACTCGTCATCATTTAAATTGATATACCACTTTTTAGAATTTGATTGGTATAGATCTCTTTCTAAAAGAACTTTATTTTTTTCTATTTTAAATTGGTTTTTTATACCTTTTAAAATTTCAGTTGTTTCATCTGAAATTACTATAAAAGGTAATTGATTTCCTTGAGGAGGTTGGATTAGTATCTTTTGATTACTGCCAGGTAAATCTTGTTTAATTATATTTTCAGCATTCTTTAAAAAAATTGATTTATTCTTTGGTGGTACATCAATTGTATCTTTATATGCGCAATATCTAGACAGCACAAAAGTGATAACGCTTGTATCCGTCAATTCGCTCAGTAGGTTTCTTAAATTACCTTTTTTATTCTTATTAATATCGTTCTCTTGTGCGTATATAATTGCGCAGTTATTAATATCAGGATTAATAAAAATAAAATTATTCATTAAATTGTTCCAAGTTTCTTAATAATTCTATTATATTTTTCAAATGTTTCATTGTCTTTTTTAAGACTAATTGATGTAGTAAATTTAATGTATGAATCTCTATATACGACTTTTGCATTTAATAGAAAATTTTTACTTGTTGTTGATGTGATTGAGATAATTTGATTGGTAATTACATCATTTAATCTCAGTTCATTCTTAAGAAATGCTTCAAATTCGTTCATATTTATAAAGGGATTTTCTTCTATTTTTCGCTCTAAAAGCTCAATGTATGTTGGCCCAATAATATTATGAATTGACCGCATAACTTCCTCTTTGGCGGTGTTTATGTTGATAAAACTATTTGAAGGCAATGCCGCTATGTAGGGCTCTAGTTTACTCAGGGTTTGTTGGTCAAAACCTTTTATTAAAAGCAATTCATCGAGATGTTGAATATAATTATTAGCTGCGCGGTATGCAGGATTTTTTTGAAGATAGAAAACATCTTCAGCACCTGATGAGGTATATTTTTCAGTGTCTTTATCAATCCAATCAATAATTGAATAAATTTTATTTCTATCAATATCTAATCTATCAAATAAATTTATAAAACTTTGTAAATGAATTAAATTCACAACATTAAGATCTTCTTTTCTTTCTTTAATTACTAAATTATTTATATTCAGCTTTGAATCCTGGTCAGTAATGGTTGCAAATACTGAATAAGGTCCTATAGGGAAGCTATTAATCGGAGTATTCCAATTTTCTTTGAGGTGCGTAATCTGTGGGTTTTCCATGTAGTCAGTTTTTAGTACATCAATTGCAAAATCTTCTACGGAGTGTATTTGCATCATTAACTTTGAATTGTTTTCATACCTTTTTGAATAATAATTATTTTGTTGATTTGAATTAACTATTAAAGAGACAAGACTTGAAACAACAGCAAGTAATATAAGTACAGAGAAAATTGCTGAACCTTTTTGATTATTTTTATAATAAGATAACACGTTCAAATCGTCCCAATTCTTCATGTTCAATTATTACTTTAAAAGCAGTTGGTAAGTTAATTTTAGCTATAGAGGATGTTGTGGTTAATAATTGATATTGTAGAATATCATCCCTAGAAATATTCCTGTTTTCTTTTTCACTGCTCCCATTACTTAAGTTTACACGTAATCCCATTGGCCAATATTCCTGCCATCGACCTTTATCATCTGAAGCTAAAATTCTAATCTTGTTTATTTGCCTATCAAAATAGTGTTTTTGATATTTACTTCCTTGAACCCGGTCAATAACATTCCATAAACGTCTTTCATACCTATCATCATCAAACGTATACTCAATTCTCACTAATTTTGTATTTTCATTTACATCGTCATAAAGAGATCTGGTGAATAAAACCTCTGTATGATCGTTATTTTTAAGGATTAGCGCTGTTTCATATTCACCCAACCCATCTCTGACTGGTCTATTGAAAATTGAAGATAGATCTTGTTCGATTACAGACAAGGATTTTAAAACAACATGTTGATTGTCATTTCTCATTTTCGTAAATGATAGATTCAGATTCAGAGAACTAACTGAATAAAATATTACACTAAATATAAAGCCAACAATTAGTGTGCTTACCAGTACCTCAATTAAGGTAAATCCTTTGCTAGCTTTATTTAATTTTACCATAAAAATAAAAATCAGATTTAATTTCTAAATTATCATTCTCTTTATCAAGAACAAAAATAAACCTATTAATATTAGTAATCACCGTTGGTTTAAAACTTGCCATCCAGCCAATAGTTTGTGCATCATCACTGTTTTCTCCTTGATATTCACTTTGTTGATTAATGTTGTACTTTAAATACAACTCAGCATAAGCGTTTGAAGTAATAAAAAAATTTTTAAGAAGCTTTTTATTATAAAGTAAGGTGTTTGTTTGTGACTGCACTAAATAATAAACTGATCCCAAAACAATAGATACAATAACCATGGCAACAATAGATTCAATCATTGAGAACCCCGAACTAGTTTTTCTTTTCATAATCTATTCCATTTAAATTTATGATACTTTTATAGGTTTCGTTATTGTAAACAAAATTTAGTCTAATTGTATTATATAATGAGTTTTGATTAATTATTATTTGGTCACCAAATGTTTGTGTTTCAAAATTTAAGTTATTCAGACTATATGTTTTTGTCTTTTGACCATTGATCTTTGCAATTATATTTTGATTTTTAAATTCTAAATAAACTGTATCACCTGAGATTAGCGTGTGATCGATATAGTAATTAATAAATTTGTTAAATGAATTTAAATCATTGTCATTACGGTTGAAAATTGAGTTATTAAAACTGCTTATGGCAAATGTTGATATAATTCCAACAATGATTAGTACAACGAGAATTTCAATTAAGGTGAAACCTTGCTGAAGACCATGTTTTACTCGTTTAAATTCCAATTACCAATATCCTTATTCATGTCTTCTCCCCCAATTTGTTGATCTGCTCCAAGTGAATAGATATCAATATTGCTATTTTTTCCAGGGTTACTAAATTGATACGGACTTCCCCAAGGATCAAGAGGAAGTCTTTTTAAATAAGTATTAAAGTCTCCACTTGCAAGAATTGATAGGCCTTCTGAATTAGATGGGTATCTTCCATTGTCGAGTTTAAATAAGTCCAATGCTCCCTCTAAGGCCATTATATCATTTTTTACTTTTGTTGCCCTGGCTTCGTCTGGCCGACTAATTACTGAAGGGACAATAAATGAAGCCATAATAGCTATTATGATCAAGACAACCATAATCTCAATAAGTGTAAAACCGCTATTTGATCTATTTTTATTTTTCATACGATTTCATTCATAGTTAAGATAGGTGATAATATACCAAATGCGATAACCGATACTACGATACCAATTATTATTATAATCGTGGGTTCAATTAATTTACTCAATCTTTCGATGCTATTGTCCACCTGTGTATTGAGTTGGGTGGAAAGTCGATCAAATATATCAACTAACTGTCCAGTCTCTTCACCAGCTGATATCATTGTAAGAGAGTATGCTGGAAAGATACCTACATTCTTTAATTCTTTTGATAAATTGCTACCTTTTCTTATTTCCTCAGGAATGTGCTTAAGACTCTTCTTTAGAGATATACTTGGCAGTGAGTTGATAGATAACTCTAAGGCATGATCAATTTGTAAACCTGATAATAAGTTAATACTCATTTGTCTGCAGAAAAGATTGTAATTTGTATCTATTATAAACTTGTTTAAATAAGGTATTTTTATGAAAAAATCTGATAAATAATTTTTTACCGTATCTTTTTTGAGTAAGTAAAATAATCCAATAATTGAGGTTCCGAGAACAATTGCGCTCTCAATTCCATAATTAGTCATGAAATAGGATAGATTAAATAAGAACTGAGTAATGCCTGGTAGATTTGCCCCTGCGTCTTGAAAAGTCAGCGCAAATTGAGGAATTACCTGAGTTAATATGATATTAACAACTAAGAGCGTAATAATAAATAAGAAGAATGGGTAGATCAAAGCATTCGTAACTCTTTGCTGTATCTTGGTTTTCATATCTAAAAGTAAATTCATATCTTTTAGTACCTTAGGCAATTTTCCATTGAGCTCAGCAGATTCAATCATTTCAACGAGTTCACTTTTTATTGTTGGTTTAGAGATTTTTATTGAGTGCGCCAAAGACTCACCACGCCTTAAATTTTGCGATATATTAACTAACATTTTTGATATTTGTTTATCTGTTTCTGTATCGATAAGACTTTCAATAGCACTGCTTACAGTCAAACCAGTTGAAATCATTATTGAAAAGTTTGTAAAGAATTGTGAAGTTTGTTTTAAAGAAAGAATACTTTTCCTTGTAAAGATAAAATTTAATTGTTTTTTTTCATTTATTTTTAAAATAGTCAATTTTTGTTTTTGAATGCTATCTTTAGCATCATCAATATTATTTGCCTCAATAACATCCTTAATAATGCTTCCAGAAGAATCCATTGCATTAAAAAAAAATTTTCTCATTTTAATTATCTAATCTCTTTATTTTCTTTCTTAATTTTAATTGCTTCATTAATTGATGTATGTTCTGTTGAAAGATATTTCTTCAAATAATTTTCCTCTGTGCTTTTACTTATTGCTCCTTTAAGTTCTTCATTCATATCAATAATCTCAAAAATACCTGACCTTTCATCACCTTCATAATTCTTTTCAAGTGTTTGTCCGACTACACAGATCACACTAGATGTTAGCATTTTTCGATCAATACCCAGTTCATTAAGCCTATCAAATGATCCAAGAGGTGTATTGGTATGCAGGGTTGTGAGTACAAGATGTCCAGTGAGGCTCGCCCTCACTGCAATATCAGCAGTTTCTTCATCTCTTATTTCACCTACCAAAATAACATCTGGATCTTGTCTTAGTATTGATCGCAATCCATTTGCAAATGATAAATCAATTTTATTGTTTACTTGAGTTTGACTTATCCCATCAATTTTATACTCAATTGGATCCTCAATGGTCATTATATTTATATTTTTCTGCTTAATTTTTTCAATTGCTGCATAAAGTGTTGTTGTTTTCCCAGATCCAGTAGGACCTGTAACAATAATTATGCCATTTCTGCTATCTAAAAAATTTTCAAACTCAGCTACTTGCTTGCCCAACATACCAAGATTATTTAATTGAAGTTTCTGACTTTTTTGGTCGAGAAGTCTCAGAACAATTCTTTCACTATCATAAGAGGGGAGTGTTGAAATCCTGAGATCAATTGGTCTTTTACCAAGATTAATTGTAACCCTTCCATCTTGAGGTTTCCTTTTCTCAGTGATGTCTAATCCACTTATAATTTTTATTCTGGTAAACAATCTTGATGCTATCCCTGCCTGTAAAGAAAATACATTATTAAATGAACCGTGAATTCTCATTTTGATATGAAGTTTATTGTCAAAGATTTGGAGATGGATATCTGAAGCTTTTTTGGTAATGGCTTCTTTAAGAATTAAATTAAATAATTTTATAACGGGTGCATCATCCTGCGTGTCTAATATATCTTCTGTGTTCTCTATTTCTTTAATTACCTCATTAATTTTAAGTTCTTCTTCAACCTCTTGGATTGCGGTACTCTCATTGTTATTTATGAATTTTTCTTCAAGAATAAGATTAAACTTTTCAGTGTCATACCACTTAATCTCATAAGGTTTTTTTAATCTGTATGAGATCTTTTCTAGTATTTCGAGGTTAGCATTTTTATCAGCAAATATTTTCAATCTAGTATCATTATCGTCGTCAATGATAAGCTTATTCTCTTTTGAAAAATTGTAGTCTGTGTAGGAGTAGGTCACTATTAATTTGCTAATTGAATATGTTCTTCAATACTTATATCAGAAATATTGGGTATGATTGTAAAACTGCCTGTATTGTCATTTAATAGCCCTTCAATTTGTGAATATTTACTATTAGTGAAATCACTCATATCTTCTGCTTGAGGGGCATCTACAATCGTAGTTTTTATAAATATGATAAGATTTCTTTTCTCCATCACCTGAGAAGTATTTCTGAAAATTCCACCTAAAATAGGGATATCACCAAGTAAAGGAACTCTATTTTCCTGTTCAACCATCTTCTCATCGATCAGGCCTCCGATTACAATTAACTCTTTATTATTAACGACCACATTTGTTTTGATTGATTTTTTACTTGTTACTGTATCATTCGATGATGTGACTGTTGGATCAATACTTGAAACTTCTTGGAGTATGTTAAGTCTAATTCTATCTTTATCGCTAATTTGAGGCTTAATTCTTAGAGTGACACCGACATCTTGTCTTTCCAGGGTTTGAAAAGCTGTATTATTGCTGTCATTAAACTGTCCTGTTTTAAAAGGAACATTTCTTCCGACAATAATTTCTGCCTCTTCATTATCGATAGTGATTAGACTCGGTGTTGAAAGAATGTCAGAGGTTGTATTTGTTGCAAGCAAATCAATTATGCCAACTATATCACTCACAGTATTTTCTGTAAATTGAAGCAAATTAGTTGTTCCTAATTGAAGCGAAGTACTTAAATCTCCACTTAATGTTCCAGTTAAACTTGATATTCCTAAGGCAAGTGCATCACCATCAGATATATCGGCAACAACCGCTTCAACAAGAACTTGTTTTCTTGCAATATCCAATTTATCAATAACATTTCTTAACATTTTTTGAGTTCCAAGATCTCCTCTGATTATTAAGGCATTTAAGTTCTTGTCTGCTTGAATTTTTACTTCCTGCGTCTCACCAGATTCAGTCGTTTGCTTAACCAAAGATCTTAAAGTTTCTGCCAAATACTCTGATTGCGCATGTTTTAAATAAATAACTTGGGTTTCATCTGTAATACGATTTTTTTCTTCAAGAGTATCAATGAGAGTCTTAATCTCCTGAGTATCATTTTTATGTGATTTAATAATTAGTGAGTTGGTATTTTTGTCGACCATAAACATAGGAACTGAATAATTCATTCCCATTTGTTTTTTCTCATCAGCAAAAAAACGGTCCAGTACTTTTGCAACATCTATTGCATTAATGTTTTCTATTTTAATAATATTTGTATCAGTAAGGTTTGGTTCATCAATTTTGCTAATTATTCTATTAATCTTATTAATACTGAAGGCATTTGAAGTAATAATAAGTGAATTATTACTTACTAAGGGTACCATACTAGACTCTGATGGTAATAATGGTTGCACTGATGAAATAAAATTTCCTACAGGTATATTTTTTAATCTAAATAACTGAGTGACAATTTGATCATTTGGAGATTCAGAATTTACCTCTGTAAGTAAAGATCCTTCACGCATTATCTGATCAGGTACTATTTTGACTATATTATCTTGTTGTTGCATAACAAAACCATGAACTTTAAGAATAGAATGTATCATTGACTCAGCCTCACTAACGTTCATCTCTTCAGTTGAGATTACATTGACTTTTCCAACTACTCTAGGATCAACGATAAAGGTTTTTCCAACAAGAAGAGCAAAGCCTTCTATGACATCTATAAGATTTGCGTCCTTAAAATTAAATGTAATAGCATTAGCTGGCAATGATAGTGATAACGATATCATTAAAATGATAAAAATCTTTTTCATTAATCCTCTAATCTTCTAACTACAAATTTTTGCAATTTACCATTTCGAAAGAGCGATGCTACTATATCTTTTCTATCTTGTAACTTAATATAAGCATCATTTAAAGTTGCTAAATTAAACACATTATGACCACTTAAATTAAATAAAAAGTCATTTTTTTCTAAGTGTAATTTTTCCAGCACTTTTCCATCAACCAAGTCATTTATAAAGACCCCATTAATATTGTTTATAGTTCCTTGCTCAGCTTTAAGATAAGGTAAAACTTCAATTAAAGAAACATCAAGTACTATTACACCTGTTGCTTGAGTAACAACGCTGTTGTCAGCTAGTGACAGTTTATAAAGTTCATTATTATATCTTAACTGTATATTTCCTTTACTTATTTTGTGTAAGAAAACATTTTCCAAAATTAAATCTCCGGGACGAAATAAACCTGTCTCACTTTTTTCATTATCAGATTCTAACATAACAAAACCCTCATCAGACTTATCGTTTACAGATATTATTCCTACTACTTTTAAACCTAAATTCTCAAAAAAAATATCTGCATCCGGGATTGAACTTAATTTTTTTTTATCATCAACTAATGATAAAAAATTATCATTTACCATTAAGTTAAAATTTTGCACATCTGGGGAAGAATAATTATAGAGAATATTATTTTCACTACTATTTGTACTAATTGAATTATATAAATAAATTGCTGAAAGTGGCAGCAAAGCGTAACTCAAATACTTGAATAAATTGTTAATATTAATTTCCATACATAAAACTGAATTTTAAAAATTACTTTAAATAATTACCAATTAATTATCACATGGTAATGATTTAGCGTCAATAATCTGCAAATTTAATTATTATTAAGATTTTTATTGTATCTGAGAATTAATTCATATCTGATGATTTTGTGTTAATTATAGCGTCAATACTGTTTGGCTTAATATTTGGAAGTTTTATTGGCAGTACAGTATATAGGTTAGCATATAATAAATCTCTTTTAACACCTAGGTCATACTGTCCTCACTGCCACAGGACAATATTGTGGTATTACAATATTCCTTTTTTTTCTTACATATGGTTAAAAGCTAAAACAAAATGTTGTAATTCTTCAATTTCAATCTTCTATCCTTTTATTGAAGTTTCAACAGTAATTATTTTTTCTATCAATATTTTCCTATTCCAAAATATTGATTTAATTTTAATGTCTTTTTTATCAGTTATTTTAATAATTATTTTCTTTACAGATTACTATTATTTCTTAATTCACGATGTATTGGTTGCAATTTTTTTATTATTTACAATTATCGCTTTATTTTATTTTCAATTAAATCCCTTTAATGTTTCTTTTTTGAGTGCAGTACTCTGTTCATTAATTTCAATGTTTATAATTTGGTCTATTGGGAGAATGCATTTATTTTTAAGAAAAACTGAAGGCTTAGGGGTAGGAGATGTAAAGCTAATTGGAGTAATTAGTTTATGGACTGGATTTGCCTATTTACCAATATTAATAATAATTTCATCTATTCTTGCAATTTTTCATATATTGATGACTAGTAAATTATTTATTCAAAAAGAACAATTTGTTGCTGTTAAATCACCTTTTGGAAGTTACCTCAGTCTAACTTTGTTAACGCTAATATATTTAAGTCAGTGGTAAATATTATTATTATTATTATTATTATTATTATTATTATACATCTTTATGGTGCCCCCACACGGACTTGAACCGCGAACCTATTGATTACAAATCAATTGCTCTACCAATTGAGCTATAGGGGCACAAAGGCTTTCAAGGGTTGGCAAAAACCGGGCTACCAACATTCGAGTCTTGAAAGTTTGTTCAGGCTTTATAAACTACGTATAAATTTAGTACAAACAAAACTTAAGTTGTTGAAAAGAATCATCTTTTAGACTTTCAACTTTTCCACACACTGAAAAACATAGAAATAGGCGACTCCGACATCAATTGCTCTGTTAATTCTTGTAGGTTTCGAGTTTAGGCTCGCGCTGTCGCTCTCGCGGAGTTGTCGCTGTGACCATATTAGGACCATACAAATGCATGGCTGGGTACATATTTGGAACATACCGATTGAGAGGGGTCCCGTGGCATTTTTGACCCAAAATGAGTCTTGGGGGTGGGGTATGCCGGATTGCTGTAAAATGGGTGTCATCAGTTAGTCTGTATATGTTCGATCTTCATGTTTAGACTCTGGCATATCGTTTTGAGCCTTTAAAACGCATTTTAAAAAATATTATTTATGAAAAATGAAAGGTATGGGATTTTATGATATCCATTTGCCGAACCTAGTTTGGGCACTATCGGCATCCTTTGTACCTATATCTATCAGATAACGAAGTCGAGATTTTGATTGATACAATCAACTCAATAGTAGTATAACGTTATTTATATAAAATATTTGCATTCAATTATGGATTTAAAAGGTAAAAAATTTCTAGTTATAGGCGGAGCAGGATTAATTGGATCGCATACTATTGATAAATTACTTAGAGAAAATATTTCTGAAATAATTATTTATGACAATTTTGCTCGAGGGAGAATAGAAAATATAAGTGACTCCCTTAAAGATCCAAGAGTGACCATATACGAGGCAGGTGGAGATATTACTCAAACTGACATTTTAGACTCAGCAATGCATAATATTGATGGAGTATTTCAATTTGCTGCCCTATGGCTGTTACAATGTCATGAGTATCCTAGGTCTGCTTTTAATGTTAATATCTTAGGTACCTTTAATGTAATTGATGCTTGTATAAAAAATAATATTAAGAGGTTGGTATGGTCTTCGTCTGCTTCAGTATATGGGGATGCTGTATCTGAACCTATGACTGAAGATCACCCATTTAATAATAAAAACTTCTACGGAGCAACTAAAATAGCGGGGGAGGCGATGTTAAGAGCTTATAATTTTAGATATGGGTTAGAGTATGTTGGCTTGCGGTATATGAATGTCTATGGACCTCGCCAAGATTATAAGGGAGCATACATTGCAGTGATAATGAAAATGTTAGATGCTATTGATCAAGGTGACGGACCCACAATAATGGGTGATGGCAGTGAAGCCTTCGATTTTATTGCTGTAGAAGATTGTGCTATTGCAAATATTTGTGCTATGAAATCAGATCAAACAGATAGCTTTTATAATGTTGGTACTGGTATTAGAACGTCACTAAAAGAATTAGCAGAATTAATAGTTGAACTGACAGGATGTAAAAAGGAAATTACCTATAAAGAAAGTAGTCAAGCTACACTTGTAAAAAATAGAATTGGGTCTCCTAAAAAAGCAAGTGACGAGATCAATTTTACATATTCATTAGAATTAAAAGAAGGATTAAAGAAACTTATTGAGTGGCGGAATAAACATAAAGCTAAAGTTTAATTATATTCTAAGATTAATAATAACAAGATTAATATGATACCGATTTCAAAAACTATTTTAAAAAAAAATGAGATAAATAGCGTTCTTAAACCATTAAAATCAGGATGGCTTGTACAAGGGCAGAATGTAGCTGAATTTGAAAATTCTTGGTCTTCATTTACAAACTCAAATTATTCAATCGCAACCACTTCATGTACTTCGGGCTTACATTTATCTCTTATGGCCCTTGATTTAAAACCAGATAGTGAAGTAATAGTCCCAGCCTTCACATGGATTTCAACAGCAAACGTGGTAGAGCAGATGGGTGCTAAACCAATATTTTGTGACATTAACCCTGATACATTTAATATTGATGTAAGTAAGATAGAAAGGCTAATTACTAAAAAGACACAGGGAATTATACCCGTACATTTATTTGGATTAGCTGCTGATATGAAGGAAATTAACTATATTGCAAAAAAATATAGTCTATGGATCCTTGAAGACGCAGCGTGCGGATTTGGAAGTTTATATAAAAATAAACACGTAGGAACCATAGGAGATATTGGAGTTTTTAGTCTACATCCAAGAAAGTCAATCACAACCGGTGAAGGTGGAATGATTACAACAAACCATAAAAAATTTGATAAATCACTCAGAATTTTGAGAGATCATGGAGCAAATACGTCAGATTTCAAAAGGCACCATGGCAATAAGCCATATGAGCTTTGTGATCACACTTTGCCAGGATTAAATCAACGAATGACAGATATTCAGGGTATTTTAGGTTTGAGTCAGATGGAAAGAGCTCAAAAGATTGTTAATGAAAGAAGAAAAATAGCTAATGAGTATAATATAGCATTTAAAAATATAAATGAGCTTAAAACACCTTCTGAAGATAAAGGATTTGTACATGGGTATCAAAGCTACCCCTGTTTATTAAAAGTAGATAAATTAAATGTGAACGAAATTAAGAAAATGAACGCTAAAAGAAATAAATTAATGATCAAGTTGCTGAAGAAGGGGATATCTACAAGGCCAGCAACGCATGCGGTGCATATGCTTGCGTACTATAAGACGAAATATTCTTTTAAACCAAATGATTTTCTAAACTCATTCTATGCGAATGATTGTTCAATTTCATTGCCTTTATATAATGGAATGAAAAAATCTGAATACAATTATGTGATAGATGAAGTTTTAAAAATAATTAAATAATTATGGCAATTGAAAAAGAACTTCTTGATCTTTTAAAAAAGAAAAGGCGAGAGAAGAAAAAAAAGTTTAATAGACATGTATCCATACTAGATCTTTTATCTGATAGAGAAGAAACAGCAAGATTTTATAATTTTGGTAAAGGGACTACATGCTATAATAATGTACTAATACTTGGAGATGTTAAGGTAGGCAAAAATACATGGATAGGCCCAAATGTAATTTTGGATGGAACAGGAGGACTAGAAATCGGCGACTATGTATCAATTAGTGCAGGTGTGCAAATCTATTCTCACCATACAGTTGAATGGAGTATCAGTTATGGAAAAGAGGGCATAAAAAAGAAAAAAACAAAAATTGGTAATGGTGTGTATATTGGACCAAACTCAATTATTCAGATGGGTGTCACTATAGGAAACAAAGTTATAATTGGTGCACAGAGCCTAGTTAATAAAAATATAAGAAGTAAACTTAAATACTATAGAGAAGATGTTTATGTCAAATAACAGGCTTGAGGCCTCCAAATTAGAACTGTCTAAATTATTTAATAAAAAAATCAAATTTTATAAAAATTCAAAAAATTTAATTAGTATTAAAATCAAAAATTCTGAAATCAACCAGTTAAGAACAAATCATGCTTTCACAGAAAAATGGTCAGTATACAAAAAGAAAATAAATTTTAAGCAAACACAAATAAATCAAAATTTTCAAAAGAAATGGTTTTATGACTTATATGGATTTAAGAAAAAAAGTTTAGAAAAAACTTTAAAAAAATCTAGAATTATATTAGATGCAGGTTGTGGAATGGGTGAAAAAAGTGCCTGGTTTGCTTCGATTAGTAAAGACTCCATAGTTATAGGCGTTGACTCATCAGAATCCATCTACTCTGCGGCAAAAAAATATGAAGATGAATATGATAATCTATTTTTTTTTAGAGGTGATATCTCCAATCTGCCCATCAATAAAAACAAAATAGATTTCTTATTATGTGATCAAGTAATAATGCATACTTCTAATCCGTCAAAAACGTTGAAACACCTCAGTAGTCTAACAAAGTTAAATTATGGTGAGTTTTGTTGTTATTGGTACGCAAAGAAGGCTTTGCCAAGAGAGTTGTTAGATGATCACTTCAGAGAATTTAGTAAAACACTTACGCATAAAGAACTATGGGAATTATCTAAAGGGCTAACATTGCTCGGAAAAAATTTGTCTAAGTTAAATCTTAAAGTTGAAATTCCAGCTCTACCAGCATTAGGAATTAAAAAACAAAAGACTGATATTCAGAGGTTTATTTATTGGAATTTTCTAAAGTGCTTTTGGAATAATGAATTAGGTATAGACACTTCTGTGCTTACGAATTTTGATTGGTATAGCCCAGTAAATGCCAAAAGATTCTCTGAAGATGAAATATTGCTTGAATTAAAGAAAAATAGGTTATCTATAAATCACTTTCATAGCGAGCCTGCTTGTCACGCTGGGAGATTCAAAAGAGTTTAACACGATCTTATCAATATGTGCGGTATTTTAGGACTAATTAATTTCAACTCAGATAACATTGATTATCAAACATTAATGAAGATGAATCAAATTCAGGCTCATAGAGGTCCAGATGATGAAGGCATTTGGTATGATAAGAATGTAGGTATTGGACATAGAAGGTTGTCCATAATTGACTTATCTAGTCTTGCTCAGCAGCCAATGCTTGATGAGTCCAAAAGATATGTTCTAACTTATAATGGTGAAATCTATAATTTCCTGAGTTTAAAAAAAGAATTAATTGAACTGGGCTACTCGTTTAACTCATCATCAGATACAGAAGTGGTTCTTAAAAGTTTAATTGAATGGGGTAGCAGGGCATTAAGTAAATTCAATGGAATGTTTGCACTTGGCTTTTGGGATAATCATGAACGAAAATTACTTCTAGCACGTGATAGATATGGCATTAAACCTCTTTACTATTATCAAAATTCAGAAATATTTACTTTTTCATCTGAGCAAAAATCAATTTTAACTTTGCCAAATTTTCATAAAAAATTAGACGAGGCAGCAATAATTGAATATTTTACTTTTCAAAATATTCTTACTAATAAAACTTTCTTTGATGATCTAGTGATATTAGAACCAGGCAATTACTTAGAACTTAACTTTGATAAAAAAAAACCATATCTAAAAAAAACCCAGTATTGGGATTTTAATTTTCAAAGTGATATTATTTCAATAAGTGAAAATGAATATGTTGAAGAATTAAGTCGCTTATTTAGTAATTCAGTAAAAAAACAGTTGATTAGTGATGTTGAAGTTGGAACATATCTGAGTGGTGGAATTGATTCTGGATCTATTGCAGCTGTAGCGGCATCAAATATAGAAAATTTAAAATCTTTTACTTGTGGATTTGATTTGAGCTCTGCTTCTGGAATTGAGTTAACATTCGATGAAAGAGAAAAAGCAGAAGCTATGTCAGCATTGCTTAAAACTGAACATTATGAAATGATCTTAAAGGCAGGCGATATTGAAAAATGCATAAAAGAACTTGTTTGGCATATGGAAGAGCCTAGAGTAGGTCAAAGTTATCCAAATTATTATATATCAGGTTTAGCTAGTAAATTTATAAAAGTGATATTATCTGGTGCTGGTGGCGATGAATTATTTGGAGGTTATCCATGGAGATATTTCCTTCCAGAAAATTATGGCAATTACGATGATTATATAAACAGTTATTATAATTATTGGCAAAGATTAGTAAGAAACCAAACACTAATTGAAATGTTTAGTAAATCGAGCATAGACGTAAGAGATGTAAATACATTCGGAATTTTTAAAAATATTTTAAATAAAAATTCAGTATATTCTGACTCGAAAAGTGATTTTCTTAATAATTCACTTTATTTTGAATCTAAAACATTCTTACATGGCTTATTAGTTGTCGAAGATAAGCTCAGTATGTCTCATGGTTTAGAGACTAGATTGCCATTTTTAGACAATGATTTAGTTGATTTTGCAATGAGGTGTCCTGTTGAATTAAAGCTTGGGAATTTAAAAAGACCTGAGCCATTAAATGAAAATAACTATGGAAGAAAGAAAAAAGAATATTTCAGCAAGACCAATCAAGGTAAACTTATTTTACGAAAAATGGCCATGAACTATATTCCACGGGATTTAATGGAAGACAATAAACAAGGTTTCGCTGCACCTGACTCAAGCTGGTTTAAGGGCAAAAGTATTGAATTTGTGAAGCAAAGAATAATGAGTAAGAATTCTAAAATATATTCTTTATTAGATTTTGAGATTACAACAAAACTAATTAATAAGCATTTTACAGGAAAAGAAAATAAAAGACTTTTAATATGGTCGTTATTATATTTTGAAGAGTGGCTAAATCAGTATGCTTAGTAAATTTTGTAATGATATTGGTCTGGCAACTTCAACTTAAACTCTTTTTCAATTTCTATATTCTGAGAGAGAAATTCTTTTTTTATTTTTATTTCCGTATTTTTATCAATTAATTTCCAGTCGATATAAAAATACTTGTCCATAAATTTTTTTGTAAAATTTCTCCAACTAAATATAATTCTTATTTTTTCAAAAAAAGATAAATTATCAGGATAATTAGTATTTCTTACCTCTTCATTGTCTCT
>CACLBX010000008.1 GCA_902605215.1 uncultured Pelagibacteraceae bacterium | reverse complement strand
AACATGACGAGCACGCACATCATGACGGTCATAACCATGGTGAATTTGATATTCACTTTTGGCTAGATCCTGAAATTGCAAAGACTATTGTTCAAATAGCAGCAAAAGAAATGTCAGAGATTGATCCTGCAAATGCATCAAAATATGAGTCAAATGCAGCCAAAGCTCTGAATGAACTTGATCAACTTATAAATGATACAAGAGGCAAGATAAATAAGGATGCCACTTATGTTGTATTCCATGATGCTTATCAATATTTTGAGCAACGTTTTGGAATCGAAGTAATCGGTGCACTCACAGTAAATCCTGAAGTATTGCCAGGTGCTAAGCAACTTGCTGAAATTAGAGAGGTCATTGAACACGAGGGCGTTAACTGCCTATTCTCTGAGCCTCAATTTAATCCAAGTATTGCTGAAACAATTGCTAGTGACACAGGCGTGAAGGCTGCAGTTCTTGATCCGTTAGGAGCTGAACTAGAGCCTGGAAAAGATCTGTATTTTGATCTTATAAGCGATATGGCATCATCATTTGAAAGTTGCTAGGAGTTTATCAAGATAAGGCAGTCAATGAGAAATCCAGAGGGAATTTTTTTAACTGACAATCTTGAGTCTCTAAAAAACTTCAATAATTCCAAATACAAGCTCGGGATTGTAGAGAGAAATGCCCTTACTGGTGGGGATGAGTTCTTCAATGAGTTAATGCAGAAGCCTTTTCAAGTATCAGGAGCTGTCCGTAAACTCTTTGCAAAATCAGATATAGCAAAGCTGCTTGAAAATACTCTTTCTCCAGACTTGAGAGCCAATGAATTTTTCAAACAATGGCTTAGTGATATGGAAGACGTATGCAAGTCATTTAGTGAGCTTGAAAACATTAAAGATGTTGCATTTTGGCTTGGTACTAAGCGTGGATGCAGTCGATACCATGTAGACAATGTTCCAAAACGTTTGCTTGTAACTTATGCTGGGAGAGGGACTGAGTGGATACCTGATATAGCCGCAGATAGAACTGCTTTTGAAAGCGGTGAGCCTAATGAGCATATTGTAAAAGATACATCAGCCTTAAGACACGTACGTCAATGGGATGTTGCAGTGTTCAGAGGCTTTCGTGAAGGCATATTGCACCGCACACCCGATGAAGCATTAAATGAGCCGTCAATATTACTTAGGTTAGACCATTCTTCATTTTTAAAAAAAATAGATCATAGCTACTAAACAATACATTAAATAACACATTTAAATGTTTCAAAAATGTGAATTATTTAAATTCTTATACTTATTTATTGATTTTGATTTATTATTTAGAATAATTTAAAGTCCTGAATCTAATTAAGATATGACGTCAGAATTTACATTATTTGGTTTTCATCATCTAATTTCAATTACATCAATCTTTGCAATTTCATTTTTATTTCCTGCATTGGTGAGACTGATTAACAATAAATCAATTACTGAAATAATCTTAATCATTTTAGGAGCTGTATTAATTATCCATGAATTAGCAAAACCTTTTTACAGGGTTGTTTTTTATGACCATTCTGTTTATGAGGTTTTTCCAATACACATTTGTCATATCGCAGCATTATCGATGGGAATTTATATTTTCTCTAAAATTAAATTCTTTTTTGAAGTTGCGTACTTTTTTGGACTAACTGGAAATCTGCTAGCTATGGTAACACCTGATGTTGATTATACCTATCCAGATGCTGAATTCATTACATATTACTTTGGTCATGGATTGCTTTTTATGACTGTATTTTATGTATGCATCTGTACCAAAGTGGAATTGACCTGGAGTTCAGTAATTAGAGTCTTAGTTTTTGCTGTTTCCTTATTACCATTGATTTACTTGCTAAACCTTTATCTCGTTAGTTATTTTGCTGATGTTAATTACTGGTATTTAATGTTAACGCCTGCAGCCAATACGTTGTTGGATTTCTTCCCAGCCCCACCATGGCATATACCTTATCTAGCAATATTAGCTCTGATCTTGTTTGTGATGTCGTATTGGGTGTACTTAGCCCTAATGAGACTAAATAAATTCAAATATCTTTAATATAATGATTGTGTTTAAGACTAATAGCAGCAGAGGAACCACTGTTCTTATGAGTTCCATGATGTGATTAATGTTATCTAACTTCTTTTCGAGCTCAGATTTGTTATTCAGTAATTTGTTCAACATATAACAATTATAACATATCAATTTATTAAGTTCAAGTTTTATTATGTAAAACAGTAACTTATAAAATTTTATGAATATTTTACATTACCTTAAAATACTATCGGATCAATCAGAATAAATAGCAAAGATTATCTACATAAAATTTTATATCTTAGTTCGTAAGTTCTTGAGATTTTCAAACGAATCAAATCAAGGTTAATAGTTCTTTTAATTTCAAAATTTCAATTTTTATTATGAAAAATATAAAAATCGAAAAAGAATGTCCAAATCATATCCAGGCAAGTGTTTGCCTAAATTCATTATTTAATATTTTCAATTAAGGAGAACAGAGACAATGGAAATATCTGACGTTTATATGATTATCGGTTTCACTTTAGCAGCTTATTCTGTGGTTGCTAATGACAGCGTGCAAACGCTTGGAACTTTTATTGCATCAAATTCAGAAAAGTTTAAATGGTATATACTTGCAGGCGCAGCTTCATCAGTATTAAGCTTAACATTATTTTATGGATGGTACATGTATGATGACATCTCATACGGTAGATTGAATAAAATACCATTTCAGGAAATTAAGTGGTATCACGCAGCTGCTCCAGGATTTCTTTTACTATTTACTAGATTTGGTGTTCCAGTATCTACGACATTTTTAGTACTATCTGCTTTTGCATCAACTGTAATTTTGGAAAAAGTTTTAATCAAATCTGTGATGGGTTATGGATTAGCTGCAATCATTGCTTATACGATATGGATTGTTCTCTCAAGATACATTAATGAAAAATTTGATAAGGTTGATAATATTAAACGATGGAGAGTCTTTCAGTGGATGACAACAGGTTTCCTCTGGTATACGTGGTTATCACACGATATGGCTAACATTGCTGTATTTTTACCTAGAGATCTACCTTTGACAATGTTAGTTGCAATTATTCTTCTTTGTTCTGCATTGTTATTTTATATATTTTATGAAAAGGGAGGACGTATTCAAAAAATTGTATTGGATAAAACTGGAACTCGTTTCGTAAGATCTGCTACAATCATTGATGGAGTTTATGCCTTTATATTACTTTATTTTAAGCAGTATAATGATATCCCAATGTCAACCACATGGGTCTTTGTGGGAATTTTGTGTGGTCGAGAATTAGCTATCGCAACAACAGCAGCTGATTACAAACTTGGCTATGTTTTTCCAATTATTGGTAAAGATTTCCTAAAAATGATCAGTGGTCTTTTGATTTCTGTGGCAATAGTTCTATCAATCCATTATGTGATAATTCCTGGTGGATACGAAGATATTAACTTTGCATTTTTAGAATCGTCTTTTAGGTTCTAATTAATTTCACATAATCGCTCTAGGACAGTCTTAGAAGACCTGTACCTAAGGCAATTATGATAATAGATAGAATTTTAATCTTTGAGAGTTTCTCAGACAGTATAACAATGGTTTTGAATACGATCCAATAAGAACAGTACGTGCAGCAGGGTATTCTCTTGGCTTATAAATAGAAATTTTCTACTAAGATACGTATTCTAATAAGAAAACGCCTATAAACAAAATAATAGCCGCAGCAAGCCTTCTCTTTAACCCCTGTTCTTTAAAAAATAATAATCCGATTAGTGAGGCAAATATTATACTGCTCTCTCTTATTGAAGCGACGTAGTGAATTGGCGCTTGTGTATATGCCCATAGAACAAGTGAGTATGAAGTTAAAGAGCCTATTGCAGCAATGAATAGTGGAAACTTGTTTTCTGTGAATGTTGTTATCAATAAATTACGTTGATTGCTTATAAAATAAAGCAGAATTGGAATAGGCATCAAAAAAAATAGCCATACAATATACTGCATGGAACTTTCAACAGATTTAACCGCATATGAGTCAACTAAAGTATAAAACGTTATAGAAACGGGAAAATACAATAAGGCCAATACATTTTTATAATCTAAGCTGAAACTTTTACCGATAAAAAGAACAAAAATACCTGATATGATTATTCCAATTGCTATGATTTCATTTAATGAGATTGTCTTGTTTAAGATAAATATTAAAATTAATATTGTTAGTAAGGGTGCAAGACCTCTTGCAAACGGATAGGCGACTGAGAAGTCCTCTATGGCGTATGCTCTTGTTAAGGAGTGCATGTACATTGTGTGAGCAATGACTCCAAAAAATAAATATATTGCTGCAGTAGAAGAGGGTAGACCCACATAAAATAGGAAAGGCACCATCATAAGTGAGATGATGGATGCAAGTGTAACCATTTTTGCAAAACCATTGCCCTTATTCTTTATGAAGGCGTTCCATGATGCATGGAGAATAGCAGCAAACAAAATGACTGCTAAAATTGACATATTAAGGTGTAAGCCATTCTTTGGTTAATTTCTCATTATTAAGCTTAAATAAGGCCCGTCTATGCCCATGTCGATGGAGATAAAGCCATTCCAGGCTTTCAATCTTAATCTCAACCAGTGCAAAGTTATCATAGCCTTTATTTAAAATCTCTTCACTGGGTAGATCTTTTTCATGTTCTGGAAGATAACCAGAAACAGGCTTATCTGAATGCGTGCCTGGAGCCACTTCAACAATATAGCATTTTTTACTAAATGATCTGGTGTTGGCCCATGCTTCTTGAGCTTTATCATTTTTATGATTGATTTCAGCAATGCCTGATACTTTAATTTGTATCTTTTTGCCGTGATCATAAAAAAGCATACTGATCATGTCGTTATCCTTCAGTTCATTCACCTTATTAGACCGAATATCAGTGTGAAAACTTATTGAATTAGTTTCTTTATTCACATGTCTCAATACTACTGTTCTTATGGATGGGTAGTCGTTGTTGACTGTTGCAATGTAGCCTTGATGCATCTCTGATTTTGATTTTGCTTTACCAATTGTTAAGAGACTCCAAATGTTGTCATAGGTCTTATCTAAATCATCATAGAAATCAGGAATATCTTGCGTAGGATCTTTTACCATTCGAGCTTTTTTCCTTCATAATTTAAAAATGAGCCAGAATTATCAAGATTTAGTTCATTTATAACATTGATCATCTGGGTAATGCTCTCTGGTATGTCTAATTTGGCACTTGTGCCACCCATATCTGTTTTTACCCATCCTGGGTGCAAAATAAGGACAGATATACCATCTTCTTTCCAATCTATGGATAAGCTTTTTGCTGCAGAATTAAGAGCTGATTTTGATGAGCGATAAAAATAAAATCTACCAGAGTAATTGTCATCAATGCTTCCCATTTGACTGGATATAAAAACTACTTTTTTATCAGATCCCATTTTTAAGTTGTTCTTTAATTTTCGTGCAAGAATTATCGGTATCACAGCATTAATTCTCATTTCATTCATCCAGGCATCTATATCAAGATCTTCTTTTAATTGCTCGTCACTAAAAATTCCTGCGTTGTGAATGAGAATATCAATTTTTTGAAACTCGATACTGGTTACAAAATTATTCACGCTTGCATCAGAAGTTAAGTCAAGTTCAGCGATATCGATATTATTAATTTCATTCAACTCTGTTGAGTTATCTTTATTTCGAGTAGTTGCAATGATATTATGGTTTGTGTTGCTGTATTGCTTTACAAATTCAAGCCCAAGACCTCGATTAGCTCCTATGATTAATATATTGCTCATTTTATATATAAACTTATAGTACGTTCATGAGTATTTTAGCAAATCCTCTGCGACTAATCTTCTTTTTTTATTTATTTTATCTTTATTACTCATATGTGCGACCTGTGCCTGTTGACTCTACAGTAAGAGAAGTGGCAAATTTAATTAGTGATTATGGAATACACTTTATCTCATTTTTCATACTTGGCGCCCTGGCACAATTGTCTAACAATAAAAACAATGATTTTGTATTTGGCATTAGCCTGGCTCTGATCACAAGTGTTTTTATTGAGTTTGTTCATTTCTTTATCCCATTTCGCGATTTTGTGATGATGGAAGGAATTGCAAATATAGTTGGTTGTTTGTCAGCGATATATTTAATAAACTATTATAGAAAAAATTATGGATAAGCTCATTATAAGAAATATTTGTCAACCACCTGATAGCAATCCTTATGGTACAGCACACGGAGCTTGGGTAGTTAAACAGATGGCGCACGCAGGAATTTACATGACCCAACTAGTATCAAAGGGCAATGCAGTACTAGTTGAATCAAAAGTTAAATACAAAAACCCAATGCACGTTGGTAAATTTATCAATGTCTATGGATCCGTTGTAGGCGTTAAGCAATCCAAAATGATTTTTAAAATTACCGCAAAAAGATCTGAAATGAATCAAAAAGAAGTTGATGTGGCAGTGGGGGAATTTTCATACATTGCAATCAATGATAAAAATAAGACTAGAAAATTTAAACCTAATCTAAAGATATAAAAATAAGCCCCCAAGTTAATGGGGGCTTACTGTAGTTAAAACGGAGCTCCACTCAAAAAGTGGAGGTTTCCATATCTACAATCACATGGAATCTCACTACTCGAGCAAAGCTCCTCTATACTACTGATAGACATAGACCACCTCCTTTCATTAAATATGGTTTAAAATATAGATATATATATAATTTACTGGATTCTTATTTCAATCAAGGAGTTTGTTATGTCGCCTGAATTAATTTTTGAGCCAGTCATCAACATGTTATGGCTTTCTTTAGCTGTTTTTGCCTTTGGGACCACTCTGAGACTTAAATCCATTATTATTGATAAAAAAAGCAAAGAAGAAGACTTTAAAATACCCACATTTGATAGTGGGGGTGAGACTATTCAAAATAGTCAGAGAAATCTGACCAATTTGTTCGAATTCCCAATTTTTTTCTATGCTGTGTGCATCATGATTTACGTAACTGGGAATGTTGATGGTTATTTTGTGCTATTGGCCACTTGGTTTTTCTGGTTGAGAGTCGCACACACTCTGACGCATATATTCTTTAATAAGGTCATTCCAGGCATTGCAATACCTGTAAGGACTCTATTTTGGTTACCTTCAACAATCATTCTTGGTTGGATGGCGTATAGAGCTTGCTCTATGATGATGTAATGTCAGAAAATATTTTATTACCTGCAATCGGATTAGTCCTGCTTACATTTGTAGTGGGACTGATTCACACAATTGCCTCAACTGACTTAATGAGAAAGAATAAAAGTTGGGAAGAAAGTGGTATTCCTATAGAGCCTTACAAAGATGCACCTTTGTATTTAAAGCTGATGAAAAACAATATCAGCAATTTATTTGAATTTCCTGTTCTATTCTACTTTTTGATAGCGATGATAATTTATTTTAATATCGCTAATGCATTCTTAGTCATCTGTGCATGGATTTATTTAGTGTTAAGAGTAGTTCATTCAATTTGGCACATTTGTTTTACTGATACAAATATACGGGGCGCTATTTGGGTATTTTCCCAAACCGCTCTTTTTCTAATATTCGTTGGTAGTGCTTATATTTTATTAAGCTGAAACCCCAGCTTCATTTAATTTCTTTTTGAGCTTACCTGTCAGCATTAACCATACCATATGGTGATCACCCATTAGGGACCATAGTGGGTATTTAAAAGTTGCAGGTTTATTCTTTTCAATAAAGAAGTGTGATACCCAAGCTGGTCCATATCCAGCAAGCAGTATTAAAGGTATAAATAAGAAATTTTGAGTTGCAATTAATGTCCAAAAAAGAACTTGATAGGCAATAGTGCCAAAATAATGGAAGACCCTAGTACTTTGCTTTCTATGCTCCCTTAAATAGAATGGGAAAAAATCATTGTAATTTGTATATCTCTCTGGATTTTTCATGCAATTGACATTATATTTCGGCACATGAATCTAGACAACAAAATAATGTACATAATGGTGGCTGCATTTGTAGTATTTATTTTGGTATCAAGCTTTAACAGTTAATTTCCATGGTAAATTTTGGCAATATTCCGGTATATGCGTTACGATTCATGGTTATTTACTTTATTGTAACGAACGCTATAGCCATGGCATTATTTCCTGGCGGAACCCTGTTTCACCCTGAACTTGAAATATACTCATTCTCTGAAAATTTTTTTAGTGATTTGGGAATCACATTCACAAAAGATGGCACGCAAAACTATCTTTCAAGTTTTTTATTCAATAGTTCTTTGCTGGTATTAGGACTTTGTGCTGTTACGCATATTTTTGTACCAAAACTATTTAAAGAAAATAAGAAAAGTTATATTCTTTCCATTATTGCAGCAATATTGTTTGTTATAGCAGGACTCTCCTTCATTGGGGTAGGCTTGACTCCTGCTGATATTTACTTTGAAGAACATATTTGGTTTGTCATTTTTGCATTTAATGCGCAGACAATAGGTGTTCTTTTCATGACAATTGCTTTCTTACTGAGCAAGGTAAGCAATAAATACACTATTGTAGCATTTATTTATTTTATTAATGTTGCCCTTTACACAATTTTTGAAACAAGTGAGCCTCCACCTGATTTTAATCCTTTTGAGCTAGAAAACGTAGGCGATTTTATTGACTACAATCGTTTTATAATTTCTGTAGTATGGCAAAAAATTATCACTCTTATTTCAATGATCAGTATATTAGTTTTTACATTTGGATATAAACGTCTCATAAATGACTAAATTTTGGTGTGTAGATGCTCTTCGGATAGCTTCCGTCTATTATGTAGTTGCAGTCGTTATTGCAATACTGCTTTATCCTGGCGGCAATCATATAGAGCTTGATCAAGTTGGTTATTCTCTGCACAAAAACTTCTTAAGCGAACTTGGTTTTCATAAAACAATGTCAGGAGATCTTAATTTCTTTTCTTCATTCTTTTGGAATACAGCTATGTATATGCTGCTTCTTCAGGGTATAGCATTTTTATTTATACCAAGTTTATTTAGAGAAAATCGATATTCCTTTGTCTTCGCATGTTTGGGGACGTTATTTATGTTTCCTGCGTGTATTTTTTTTGTAGGTGTTGCCTTAACGCCAGGGGATATTTTTTTTGATGCACATATATTCACAACGACGACGGCATTCAATCTATATACGGTGTCTATTTTTTTCTATGTACTTGCATTTATATCAAGTTCGTTATCCAACTATTATGCGTCAGGAGCAATATTGTTGCTGATTGCTGTCAGTGTTTATTCTTACTATTTATCAGGATATCAACCAATAGATGCAATTAAGGACCGTGAATTGTATCTTGAAGTCTATACAATGGATTTATTGATATTTAATGTAGTACTTCAGAAAGTCATCATAAGTCTAATGATTATAACTGTTATTACGTTTAGCTTTGGTCTTAATAAACTAATAAATAAAAAAGAAATTCGATGACTAAATTCTGGACAGTTCATATTATTCGGTTCGTTGCCACTTTTTTTGTAATATCTTGCATCATAGCTTCATTTTTCTTTCCAGGAGGCAATATTCATAACCCTGATCAGATAGGGTATTCATTCAGTCACAACTTTTTAAGTGAATTGGGTGGCTACGTCACATTTGCAGGAGAAATAAATAGTATATCTTCATTCTTTTTTAACTCTGCTCTTTTTTGTTTTCTATTAGTGGGCTTCTCAAGTTTTTTCATACCCCCATTATTTAGAGAAAATAAGACTTCATTTATTTGCGCATGTATAGCTTCAGTTCTCTTTTTTATTGGAATGGTGTTTTTTGCTGGTGTTGCATTGACACCTCATGATTTATACAGAGATGCACATGTCTTTTTTGCAATTAATGCATTTCGATGGCTTATTCCGGCATCTTTATTTTTTGTAATCGCTTTTTTCCTCAGTGATGCAGACAATAAATATACGATCATCAATATAATATTCCTTATTAGCACAGTCATTTATGTAATTTATCAGATTTATTCTGGCAACCCACGCGTTAATGAAGAATTGCTAGTTCAAAATGTATTAATGCAAAAAACTATAGCTATCATTCATATCATAAGCATATTTTCTCTAACATTCTGTTTTGATAGTCAGATAAAGAGAAAAAATTTATAATCCAGGACGTCTTTGTATCCAAGGCGCTGCTTCTTCAAGTTGGGCAGCTAAAGAAATTAATGTGTGTTCATCCGCATATCGAGATGCAAATTGTACACCGAGAGGAATGCCACTTTCAGACCAATAAGTTGGAATAGAGATTGATGGCTGACCAGTAATGTTCTGAAGTATTGCATCAGGTGCATACCAAAGGCTTTTAGGCGCTAGACCATTCAAAATAGCATCGCGTAATGGTTTAATTCTGAACACAAAACCAAGTTTTAACTTCATTATAATTTCACTGATCATTTTTGATTGTTTGTCAGGTCTAATTTTTCCAATTTCAGGTGGATACTGAGAAATAATAGGGGTTAAAACAACATCATATTTATCAGTAGCTTGCATTACGGAACGCGCAATTGATTGCATGGTATATCGGGCCCAAGTGTAATCACTTGCTCTAAAGCTTTTACCTAGATAATCAAATAATCTTGTTGAAGTTTCCACTTCATGCGATTTATATTTTCTACCTACAACATCCTTTAATTCATTGAACATTTGACTTACATGAGATGTTATAATTACTGTAAATGCCCTTGAAGCTAAACGGCCATCATAAGTAAAATTCATTTCTTCAACATCATGTCCTAAATCTTCACAGAGTTTTGCATTATATTTTATGGCCTCTACAGCATCTTTTGATGGATCTATGCCCACTGGACTTTTTAAATTGAAGCCAATTTTTAATTTTCTCCTATCATCCAAAGATTTAATTAATGATCCTTTTTCATAATGCACAGAATAGGGATCTCCCACATTATTATCGAATATTTCATCATACATATAAGCAGTATCGCGTACTGTCCTAGTTACTATACCTGAGTGAGTTAAGCCTCCCCATTTGTCACCATGTGAAGGTCCAAATGAAGTTCGTGCTCTATTTGGTTTTAATCCAATTAATCCACAAGATGCTGCGGGAACTCTGATTGACCCACCGCCGTCACTGGCATGTGCAAAAGGAACCATTCTTGCTGCTACACCGGAAGCTGCTCCACCAGAAGATCCTCCAGGAGTTAAATTTGTATCCCAAGGATTTCTTGTTGGTCCAAATTCAAGCGGTTCTGTTGTAATCATCAATCCGTACTCTGGAGTAGCAGATTTACCACATATCAATGCTCCAGTATTACGAAACTGTCTGGTTAATTCATTGTCATAGTTCATTTTAGTATTTTTTAAATATTTGCTTCCTTGCATCATGTTGTAATTAGCAAGTGAACTATCCATATCTTTCAATAACATGGGCACACCTGCAAATTGACCCTTTAAGTCATTATTTCTATTTATGGACTCAAATGCATAGTGATACATGGTTCTGTGAACAGCATTGAGCTTTGGATTTAATCTTTCAATTAGGTCTATTGCTGAGTCTAGTGCGTCAACAGAAGAAATCTCTTTTTTCTTAATTAACTCACTTAGTCCAACACCGTCATATTTTGTATACTCCGTAAATATAGCCATTATTAATTATCCTAATTTAAAAAATGTGATATTCTAATTATTCAATATTAAGCTTATGTCAGAATTAGATAAGAAAAAAGGAAATAGCTTCGTAAACTTTATAAAAAGGTATTTCTTCACTGGATTATTAATTTCAGCTCCTATAGGGGCAACAATTTATATAACCATATTTATTGTTGAATTTATTGCTGGATTAGTCCCCCAAAGATTTAATCCAAATGGCTTGCTGCCAGAGATAATTGGATATGAGATTCCTGGTTTAGAATTAATTATTGCTTTCATATCCTTCATTTTAATTGGATTGATTTTTTCAACATTATTTGGAAAAGCGATATTAGGTTACTTTGATAACTTAATTACCAGAATACCATTTGCAGGTAATGTTTATAAAGCAATAAAACAAATAACTGAAACATTCTCTAATGCAGATGCTGCTTATCAAAAAGTTGTCTTAATTGAATACCCAAGGAAAGATATCTATGCGATTGGCTTCATGACCGGTGAAACAAAAGGAGAAATCAAAGATCGTAAAAAAATCGATATGGTAAACGTATTCGTTCCAACAACTCCAAATCCAACGTCAGGGTTTTTACTCTTTATTCCCAAGGAAGACGCTGTAGAACTTGATATGTCTGTTGAGGATGCAATCAAATTAGTTGTTTCAGCAGGAATGGTTGTTCCTCCAACCAAATAATCAACCCGTTTTAAGATAATCAATTGCGACATCATTCCTAAATAAATGAAGCAGAACTCTTTGCGCTTTTCCAAGAGGAGATTTTAGTTGAGGATCATCTTTAATAGTCTTTATAGCTGTTTCCCTTGCTTCTTCTAAGAGATGCTTGTGCTTATCGAGGTTTGATAGTTTAAAGTTTGGCACGCCACTTTGCTTGGAGCCAAGAATTTCACCTGCACCTCTTATATCTAGATCTTCTTCAGCAATCTTGAATCCATCATTGGTTTCTTTCATAATTTTTATACGTCTTTTAGCGTTTTCAGTTAGAGGGCCGTTAAATAATAAAATGCATGTGGATATTTTTTCACCTCTTCCAACTCTGCCTCGTAATTGATGAAGTTGCGAAAGGCCAAATCTTTCAGCATTTTCAATAATTATTACTGTAGCATCAGGGTCATCTATGCCCACCTCTATTACTGATGTTGCTACTAAAATATTAACTTTTCCAGATTTAAATTTTTGCATTACAGAATTCTTATCTTCTTGCTGCATTTGACCGTGAACAATTTCAACTGAATAATCACTATAATAATTTCTAAGATCTTTTAGTCTTTCATTTACAGATTGTAGTTGAAGTTTTTCAGATTCATCAACTAAGGGGCAAACCCAATAGATTTTTTCACCTTTATCAATTATTTTGCTAAGACTTTTCTTCAGATCTTCAACTTTAGTTATATTTATTGATTTAGTGTTTATTTCTTTTCTATTTTTTGGTTTTTCCATGATTTTAGAAATATCAGTGTCTCCATAAGCAGCAAGCTCTAATGTTCGTGGAATAGGAGTAGCGGTCATGAGCAATATATCACAATCATTCCCTGCCTTTTCATTTAGCAAGATTCTTTGATGAACTCCAAATTTATGCTGCTCATCAATCACAACTAAGCCAATATTATCAAAAGAAACTTTTTCTTGAAATAGTGCATGAGTACCAATCAAAATATCAGCGTTAAAATTATGATTTTCCTTTGTTGAAGATGTTATTAAAGAGCATGTTAAGTCCATTGAATTAATGATCTTTGCTATTGTATTGAAATGTTGTTCTGCAAGTATCTCGGTTGGCGCCATCAGTATAGATCTTTTTTCATTTTCTAAACATTGCATCATGGCAAATAATGCTACAATTGTTTTACCGCTCCCAACATCACCCTGTAAAAGTCTAAGCATTTTGTTTGGCTTTGATTGATCACGAGATATCTCGTCTATAGTTTTCAATTGATCATTAGTGAGACTGAAATCAAGATTTTCTTCCAATCGTTTTATAAGTTTATTTTTTCTTTTTATAGGCACGCCTTGAGTATGACTTATTTTATTTTTTATAAGACGTATTGTTAATTGCTGAGCTAATAGTTCATCAAAAACTAATCTTTCTAAAAAAAGAGAATTAACTGAATCTGATGTATTGACTGGGTTATGTATTTTCTTAATGGCTTCATTCCAATTCGGCCAATTATTTCCTTTCATTTTATCATCAGGTATCCACTCAGGTAGAGGGTCAAGATTAATCAATGCAGAATTTATAGATTTTTGTATAGTTTTTGAGGTTAATCCAGCAGTAAGTGGATAAATACACTCAATTTTTTTAACGTTATCAAGATTTTCTAAGTCTACTACATGTTGCGGGTGCGTTATTTGAAAGTTTTCATTAAATTTTTCAAATTTTCCACTAATTACTTTTTGTCTTCCCACTGGAAATATTTTTTTTAGGTAAGGGCCTCGTAAGTTAAAATATACAATTGAAATTGCCCCAGTATCATCGGAGCAATTAATGCGATAGGGCATCCTTTTATTGAATGATGGTGAATGACTGTCTATCGTGACTATGATTGTTGCAATTTTCCCTTCTTCCAGATCTATTATTTTAGGACTGTCTCTTCTGTCAATGTATGTAGATGGCTTATGAAACAAGAGATCTATTACGTATTTGCCACATAACCGTTCGATTACCTTAGCATTTTTTGGTCCAATACCTTTAAGTGATATTATATTTGAAAAAAGCTTGTATAAGATTTTAGGCCTCATATATCTAATGTATCAAATTAATTAAAAAATATGGAAGATTTATCAACATTTCAAAAAAAACTATTATACAAGTCAACTCATCGTGGGTCTAAAGAAATGGATCTAATTTTGGGAAAATTTGCGAATAAGTATCTAACTTTATTCAACGAAGATGAATTGAAGATGCTTGAAGCAATACTTGAAATGGATGATAATGATATTTACCAATACGCATTAAATAAACAAGAAATTCCAGATTCTTTAAACAATAGAGTATTCACACTACTCAAAGATTACACCTTATTGTAATGCCATCAGAAGCACTAGTTACAGCCTCAACGCTTTCAAACTTAAATATTAATTTTGAAAGTGAATTTGATTACGAATACACTCTTAATTACTTATCATCGAATGGGTATGTTAGGGTAAGTTCAATACGTGAACCAGGGGAGTTTTCTGTAAAGGGTGACGTTATCGATATATTTCCTTCAGAATTTGCTAAACCTATTAGAATAAATTTATTTGGTGATAAAATAGAAAAATTTGAAGAATTTGAATTAAAAACACAAAAAACCATTCAACAAATTAATAGAGCAATCATTCGACCATTCAATGAATTTGCATTTAATCAAGGAAAGAGATCAATAAAAGCAGATACTTTTTTATCTGACCTAAGTAGTTTTGAGGAAAATGATCTAATAGTGCATGCTAATCATGGAATTGGTAAATTTCGAGGCTTAAAGAAATTAGAAGTCTTAGGAAATAGTCATGATTGTATTGAATTAAATTATTTTAATGATGATAAACTTTATGTTCCTGTCGAAAATATAGAGCTGCTGAGCAAGTATGGTGGCAACAACGAGTATGTACAAGTTGATAAATTAGGTAATTCTCATTGGCAATTCAGAAAAGCGAGTGCGAAAAATAAAATTAAAGAAATAGCTGAAGAATTAATTATCATTGCAGCAAAAAGATCTTTAAAAAAAGGTAAAAAATATAGAATTCAAGAACCTTACTACTCTAACTTTATTAATGAATTTGAGTTTCAAGACACTGAGGATCAAGTAACCGCTACATCAGATATTTTATCAGACTTAAGTCATGGTGTGCCCATGGATCGATTGATTTGTGGTGATGTTGGCTTTGGTAAAACTGAGGTTGCACTGAGAGGCGCATTCAATGTTGCGCTGAATGGAGCTCAAGTTGCAATTATAGTTCCCACGACACTTTTATGTCAGCAGCATTATGAAAACTTTATAAAAAGATTTAAAAATTATCCAATCAAAATAGGTCAATTATCAAGATTAGTTTCAGCCTCAGAAACTAGTTCAACTCTAGAAAAAATAAATAATGGGGAGCTTGATATTGTTGTTGGTACACATGCACTACTGGGTAATAAAATAAAATTTAAAAATCTTGGCATGCTCATTATAGATGAAGAGCAACATTTTGGCGTTTCCCAAAAAGAAAAAATAAAGAACTTACGGTCAGACATTCATGTATTGTCTCTTACTGCAACGCCGATTCCCCGAACACTTCAAATGTCTTTGGTGGGATTAAGAGATTTATCTATTATTTCTACCGCCCCCTTAAATAGACAATCTATAGCGACAGAGGTCATAAATTTTAATGAAAAAGACCTTACAAATGCTATTGAAAAGGAATTAGAAAGAAACGGACAAATTTATTATGTATGTCCGCGCATCAAAGAATTACAAGAAGTGGAGGATTTTTTAAAAAAGGCAATGCCTGAACTAAAATATAAAATAGCTCATGGGCAAATGTCACCAAAAAATCTTAAGAATACTATGATTGATTTCTACAATAATGAATTCCAATTATTGTTATGCACAACTATTGTTGAATCAGGTTTAGATTTACAAAAAACGAATACGATGATCATTCATAATGCCGATAAGTTTGGATTATCGCAACTTTATCAATTGAGGGGAAGGATAGGCCGCTCAAATATCGAGGCTTTTTGTTATTACACCGTTAAAGATATCAATGGCATTACTGAAAATTCATTTAAAAGGCTTTCTTTGCTTAAAAAATTTAATAGTAGGGGTTCTAGCTTTAACTTAGCTAGTCATGATCTTGATATGAGAGGCTCTGGCAATATAATTGGTGATGCACAGTCAGGTCATATAAAGGAAATCGGATTAGAGCTATATCATCGTTTATTAAAAGATAAAATAATAGAACTGAAGAACGATAGTGATTCTATAGATAACGATTGGTCTCCACAACTTAATTTAGGTTTAAGTGTCTTAATCCCTGAAAAATATATACCTAACTTAAATACACGATTATTCTTTTACAGGAAATTAGCATATTTAAATTCCAATAGTGAATTGATTGAAGTAAAAAAAGAAATGGAAGAAAGATTTGGTTTAATGCCAAACGAAGTTAATCACTTATTTAAAATAACTGAGTTGAGAATTCTCTGTAAACAATTAAGTGTAGAGAAATTTGATCTTGGGAAAAGAGGTCTCACAATTAAATTTAGAAATAATAAGTTTGATAAAACTGATAAATTGATTGATTTTATAAATCTTAATAGATTTGATATAAAATTAAGAACTGACCAAACACTCGTTTATAATTTTAGTAAAATCAACGATAAACAGAGAATTTACAAAGCTTTTAGCTTTGCAAAAGAATTGGCCTCGCTATAATTAACGGTATGGGTGTACTTAGTGGGTATAGAATAATCGAATTATCAGGAATAGGACCTGGACCGTTATGTGGTATGTTATTTGCAGACCTTGGTGCAGAAGTGATCAGAATAGATCGAAAAAAAACAACATTACCTAATTCAAAACCAAAGTATGATATCACAGGAAGAAATAAGAAATCTATAAGTCTTAATCTTAAAAATGCAGAGTCCCTTAATGTATTTAATAAACTTATAAAAAATGCAGATGCCTTAATAGAGGGCTTCAGGCCTGGAGTTACAGAAAAGCTGGGAGTTGGACCTGATGATTGTATGAAAATAAACCCAAAATTGGTTTATGGCAGAATTACAGGCTGGGGACAAAAAGGACCACTATCAAAAGTTGCTGGACACGATATAAATTACATAGCACTAGCTGGCGCGTTGCATTCAATAGGAGTTATTGAAAAACCAACAGTGCCATTAAATCTTATTGGAGATTATGGTGGAGGCACAATGTTTCTAGCATTTGGTGTTTGTGCTGCTTTATTGTCAGCTTCAAAAACAGGTAAAGGCCAGGTAGTTGACGCAGCTATGATAGATGGTGTTTCAACTCTCACATCAATTTTTTACAGCTTATCACAATCAGGACTATGGGATGTTAACAAGAGGGGAATGAATTTGCTTGATGGGGGTGCTCCATTTTATCAAGTTTATGAAACAAAAGATCATAAATTTATATCTCTAGGCTCTCTAGAGCCACAGTTTTATCAATTATTAATTGAAAAACTTGATCTTCAGAGTGAATTTAATAACCAACTAGATATGAACGAATGGCCAAAATTAAAAGATAAATTGGAATCCATATTTAAATCTAAAAATATAAGTGAATGGAATAAATTATTTGAAGGTACTGATGTGTGTTATGCGCCTGTTTTGTCGATAAATGAAGCTAAAGATCACCCACATATGATAGACAGAAATAATTTTATTGAAGTAGATGGAGTTATTCAACCAGCGCCTGCGCCCAGATTTAGTTCTGATGATAAAGCTGAAATTAAAAAAGCGCCTGAAATTGGGCAAGATAATAATGATATTATGAAGGAAATTGGTTACAGTGATGAAGAAATTAAAAAGTTTTATGAAAATGAGGTTATTTAGCTATGCCAAGCTTTGATGTAGTAAGTAGATTAGAGATGCAAGAAATTGACAATGCAGTATCTAACGCAATGAAAGAAATAACTCAAAGATATGATTTTAAGGGTTCTATATCGAAATTAGAGAGATCTGATAATGTTGTCACTCTCTTAACAGAGGATGATATGAAGGCAAAACAAGTAATAGAAATACTAACATCACACTTAATAAAAAGAAAAATAGACCCAAAAGCTGTAAAGTTAAAATCCTCTGAAAATGCCTCAGGTAACACTATCAGACAGAAGTATGATTTGCTGGAAGGTATTGATCAAGAAATGGGAAAGAAAATTACTAAAATGATAAAAGACACTAAATTAAAGGTGCAAGCAAAAATTCAGGGTAATGAGCTAAGAATAAGCGGTGCTAAAAAAGATAATTTGCAAGATGTGATGACTAAGATTAATGAATTGAAATTAGAATTGCCGTTACAATTTGTTAATTTTAGAGATTAGTTATCTTATTGGTTGATCTGTTGTGATATTCTGATCTCTAATTTTTTCTCTGTATAAAATAAATATTCCAGCTGAAACAATTATAGCAATCCCGGTCCAGGTTTTAAGATCCACTGTTTCACTCCATATAAACCAACCTAATATAACAGCCCATATAAGAAATATATATTCAAATGGAGCTATAATGTAAGGCCGTCCATGTCTATATGCATTAAAGAGAAAAACAAATCCGAATATCACAGATACACCTACAACAAATATCATGAATAAGGACTTCGGATCGTTAAAAAACCAGTCTCTAAAAAGAAAATTTAAAACTTCACTATTCGAATTACCAAAGTCTAAAAATATTCCTGAAAACGTAATTATAGGACAAATTATTATAGTAGCGATGTAAACATGTAATGTTTGAGTATAAACATTATCTTTTTCAGAAGTGTATTTGATAATAATCATGTTTGCAGAGTAGCCTGCTGCACAGAGAATAGGATAGATCATGTAAATATTGAATGAGTTGATATCTGGTGAGACAATGAACAATACGCCAATAAAGCCATAAACAATGATTGCCCATCTTATTAAACCTATTTTTTCTTTTAAAAATATTCCTGAAAATATCGTAATGAAAAATGGCGCGGTAAAAAATAAGGCGGTTGCTTCAGCAAATGTTAAATAATGAAGACCAATATAATAAAAAACAAAAGCTAAAATAAACATTACCGTTCTGAAAATTGATAATTTAGGAAACTCCGTTTTTAATATAATTTCTTTTTTAGTAATTTTTAAAAAGAGCGTGAGAAGTATTAATGCAACAACACTACGAGCAAACATTACCTGTAGGATTGAAATATCGACAGCTAGTAATCTTATGACAGTATCTTGCAATGCAAATGCTGTCATGCCCAGCATGATATATGTTATTGCAAGAAAATTATTTTCCTTCATTTAGCACGTTTTTTTATTTGAATAATAGCTTACTATGCACTAGTTAACCATTATTGATGAGTATAAAAAAAATTTAATTTGCAATGAAATACATAGATTCTGAATATGATTATATCATCGTTGGCGCCGGTTCAGCTGGTTGTGTACTAGCAAACAGATTATCTGAAAATCCAAAAAATCGTGTTCTTCTTCTTGAAGCGGGCAGGGAAGATAAATCAATAACTTTGAAAATGCCTGCAGCTGTTTTATTAAATCTTAAAAGTACTAAGCATAATTGGGCATTTAAAGGTGAACCTGAACCTGAGCTTGCAGGTCGACAGCTGCAACATGATCGCGGCAAAACCCTTGGGGGTTCATCTTCAATAAACGGAATGGTATTTATTAGAGGAAATTCACTGGACTACGAAGGCTGGAGACAAATGGGTTGTGAAGGTTGGGGGTATGCAGATGTCTTGCCTTATTTTAAGAAAATGGAGTCTTATAGTGGTGGAGGTGATGATTTCAGAGGCGATTCAGGTCCATTAAAAGTTTATAGAAGCATACCCAAAGATCCACTTTCTCTCGCATTTATAAATGCAGGAAAAGAAGCAGGGTACAAAGAAACAGACGATATCAGTGGATATTGCCAAGAAGGTTTTGGTATTTTTGACCGAACAGTATTTAAAGGAGAAAGATGGAGTACAACACGTGGCTATCTTGATCCAGTGCGAGATAGAGACAACTTAACTATTTTAACGAAAGTACTTGTATGTAAATTAATTCTTGAAAATAACAAAGCAACAGGAGTTTCTTTTATAGATAACAAAGATAAAGTATTTAATGTTAAATCAAAAAAAGAAGTCATACTAAGTGCTGGTGCAATAGGAACACCACACATACTTATGCTTTCAGGAATTGGCCCAAAGGATCATTTAAATTCAATGGGTATTAATCTTAAAGCTGACTTACCAGGTGTTGGTCAGAATCTTCAAGATCATCCTGATTTCATGATCAAATATAAATGCTTAAAGCCAGTTACGCTTTGGCCAAAGACAAAAAGACTAAGCAGTATTGGCGCTGGCATTCAATGGCTATTAACTAAAGAGGGTATGTGTGCATCGAATCATTTTGATGCAGTAGCGTGCGTTAGGTCAGGGCCAGGCATTGAGTATCCGGACTTACAATTTTGTATTTCACCAATTGCGATGGATGATAACACTTGGCAACCTTTACAAGAGCATGCGTTTCAGGTTCATGTTGGCTTAATGCGAACACACAGCCGCGGAAAGATTGAATTACGCTCAAGCAACCCCGCTGATCCGCCTCGAATATTAGTTAATTATCTAAAAGATAAACGTGATAGGGAATTAATGCGTAAAGGTATTCGATTGGTTCGCGAATTATTGGATCAGCCTTCATTCTCTGACTTAAAGGGCGAAGAGATTTTTCCTGGTAATGATTGCAAGTCAGACTCTGACCTAGATGAAAAAATGAATTCGCATACTACGAGCCAATGGCATTTAGCATGTACGGCAAGGATGGGCCTAAAATCAGATAAATACTCAGTAGTTGATAATTCAGGTAATGTTCACGGTTTTACTGGTTTACGAGTTGTTGACGCTTCTATTATGCCTTTTGCTCCAAACGGTAATACAAACGCACCTACAATAATGATTGCTGAAAAAATTAGTGACAAAATATTAGGATTTGATGCTTTAAATCGAATAGAGTTGCAAACTTGGCAGAGTCCAAATTATCAGACTGACCAACGATAAAATGATTATTCTTTTATAATTTTCATTCGCTTAGCAATCATTCTATCTGCTACACGCTTTGGGAAAAGTTGGAGCATAATATTCTGCATCCTAGTGGGATCAATTCGGTATCGTGTCTTATTTTTTATATTTTCTATAACAGATAATGCTCGTTCAGCTATGACACTTGCCTCTACACCAGCTTTTTCCATATTTTCTGACATTCTCATTAATTTAGATACTGACTCTCTATAGTCTGAGTTGTCGTATCGTTTAGCTTCATTTTTTTGCATCAATTTTTTCCAGATTGGTGTTTTAACTGGTCCTGGTGCAATAACAATAACATCAATTCCATACATCAATAATTCACGTCTAATGCCCTCTGAAAATCCTTCTAAGCCAAACTTGCTCATATTATATGCAGACATGAAAGGCATTCCTATTTCACCTGAAACAGAACTTATATTTATTATCTTACCAGGGTCTCCTTTGCGGTTTTTATCTGCTCCCAATAAATCTAAATAAGCCTGACAGCAATGAAATACTCCCAAGACATTAACATCAAATTGATACTTAAACTGTTCAGCTGAAAGGCTCTGAATAGTTCCCATTACACCAAGACCAGCATTGTTTATTAAGCCAGATAATTTCTGATCACCAATTTGATTTTCTACAACCTTGACAGATTCCTTCACAGCAGTCTCATCTGTAACATCAAATATTAAAGGAACAAAATTACTACCAAGTTCATTAGAAACTCGATTTGCATCGTTATCATTTCGAACAGATCCAAATACCTTATAGCCTTTTTCTATAAATTTTTTTGAACATGCATATCCAATTCCAGTTGAAGTGCCAGTAATTACAATAGATTTCATAACAATCATTCCAAATAATTAATAATGGCGGAGAGGGTGGGATTCGAAGCTGTACTAATCACCCTAAATCCGCAAAAAACAGCCATAAATTCACTCTTCAATAATATACTTATGTTATAAAAAGTCCAACATAACTGCCAAATATTTTTAATGAAAATATCTAACACAACCAATGAGACTGACCACGTTGGTCACCTCATAATAATAGTGTTAAGCTGATTTCAGAAATCATGATCAACAATATTACCAACTTTATAAAAACATACCCTCTTATAAATGGCATAGTAATCACATCCATGGCTCATGTATCCGTATGGGTAATATTTTTTGGAAGTAATCGTTTATTTGGAATTAACGATCTACTTGGGTTAGCTGCATTTATCTTTCTTATGAATCAATTTTATCACGTTTATGTGATATATAACGCTGGCAAATATAGAATAATTGTTACAATTTACTGGATATCAACTTGGGTATTCTATAATTGGATTTTCTGGGATGCATTCATGACACCATTTGTTGATTGATGCTTAATAATTGCTTAGCAGTTTAAGAAATTGCTAAAAAAAATAGTATATATTCCTAAGCTAAATAAAAATAAACAAAAAGCAGTTATATAATCATCGCCGTCAGAAATATAAGCAGGTATCTTATTTAGCAAGGGTACAAAGATAAAGGCATAAAATATGACTAATCCAACAATCACATACTCATCAAAAAACTTTACTTCACACATAAGATAAATTTCCTAATTGAATAATTAAAATTCTGTATATTTAAAAGAATTAGCATTAGTTATTAATAATTTTTTTCTGCTCTTTTATTAATCGAAGACTTTTACCACAGTGCGATCTAAATTGTTTAAATAACAAAACAAGCTTACTTCCAGAGTTATCTGTTGTATTTAATACGCCAGATTTTAAGTTTTTAGCTTCTCTTTGCATGTCTTCTTCAAATGCTTCTTTTTGATTTGAAGGAACGTATTCTTTTAGTTTAGCAAAAAATTGTGTCCAGTCTAAATGTGATTGTCCAAATTTATAGTATCCATCATATAAATTAAAAGCAGTAAATTCACTTTTTGGAGCTGTCTGAAGATCTAGCAAATAATTAAATTTAACGTTGTATCGATCCTCAATTTGTGGAACTAAAGCTGTTTTGAGAGATAGTCTGATTGAAACATCGTCATCAGTAATTAATGTAAACACTAACACAGCTTTTAATGCGACCCATTGTTCTTCTATATCATCATATCCATTATTTAAATCAAATAAATAGTCTTTTGCCATATCGATAAATACATTCACTTCATTTTTGATGGTCTCTTTATCAAAAATTGAGTCCATTAAAAATTCAGCAAAATCACTTGTTGATATCTTTTCTTTTCCAAGTCCAAACATATAAATATAATTTAATTTCAAATTTTATACGTTGCAACTAAGTTATAAAATTGCTCTATAAGATTTTAATCACTCGAATAAAATGACCATTTAGGTCCATTAAAAAAAATAATTTAAATAAACGCAACCAGCTGCAAGTATCTATAAAATTAAATAATTGTTTTTATTTAATTTAATGGCGGAGAGGGTGGGATTCGAACCCACGAACGAGTTTCCCCGTTGCCAGTTTTCAAGACTGGTTCTTTCAACCGCTCAGACACCTCTCCAAGAAATTTTAATTTATTCGAATTAAATTATATGACAATCTTTAATTAAGAAACTCAAATTTCGATATCGTATAGATTGTGAGAACTGATATTGATAAACAAAGAGCCATCCCCCAAATAATATCAAATACTATTATCTGCGTATTAAGCGTGTTAAATACAGCTTTTACAGTAAGCGCATAAGTTGCGTAAGTAACTAGGCCATAAATAATAGAAGGCATTATAATTGATGAAATGCCATTATCTTTGTTTGGCGCTATGACAAAATAAACTAAACCAAATACAAAAATAAAATAAAAAATCAATGCAACTGGTATGTTGAAATCTAATTTGACATCTTTAGGTAGGTTTTTTTCATAAACTTTTCTTACAAAAAAACTAATACCTATTAAATCAATAATAATAAAATATATAAATGTTGTAATGTATAGCTTAATCATCATAGTTATCATTAATGAATAATAGCAAAATAATCAATGCATTATTGAGTGCGCTTGGAGCTTTGATTTTTATTAGTTTTTTAGCTTTTCTAGACAGGTCATTTGAAGGCATGATTTGGCTAATACCGCCATTTGGAGCTTCTATGGTTTTAGTGATGGCTGTGCATGAGAGTCCTTTAGCGAAACCAAAAAATATATTACTAGGACATATATTATCCGCCTTATCGGGAATCATAATCTTATATTTAATAGGTGATAATTTTCTTGCCCTTGGAATTGCTGTTGCTTTAGCAGTCTTTGTGATGATCGTTACTGATACGATACATCCACCAGCAGGCGCTAATCCAATTATAGTTATTTTAACAGGGCAGGGAATATCGTTTGTTTTATTTCCAGTAGCAGTTGGTGCATTTATGCTAGTTATATTTGCTTATTTTTATAACAAGCTTCTTAAAAGAAATTATCCTTAAGTAAAATTAATTTTTATTTGCTTTTTCAATTACTGAGCAATATTGATCAATAAATGATAATCTCATTGGGTTGGGAGGTAATTTTTCAAACTTAAAAGATTCAATGTTTTTCAATTGATTTGTAGAGATTTTTGTCGCTGTAGCAATTGCCTTTAAATCAAGTTCAATACTTTTTCTTAATTTAGATAGCTCTCTAATTTTTTTTACAGTGTCACTGTCAATTTCACTACTTAAATGAGAAGGTTGGTTTTTATTCATAACAAATGTGCCGGTTTCATCTTGAACCATTTCGTTAAATACTCCAGCGTTTATTTTCTTTAAAATCATAAGATATAACTAATTGTTATGCACTATAAATAAATATTTGTACGATTTTGAATACCCATTCTGGGTTGATACGTAAGTCTATGTTTATGCTATCTTTTCTGGACCTTCAAATAGAATATCTGCTTTTTTGAGTCGTTCTATGAGGTGCTCTCCAAGTCCAGTTGACGTAGTTAAGACACCTCCGCTGTTTGTATTTTCTAAATATCCATCAGATTTAACCAGGCACAATGCAGATTCACATATGAATTTTGCCGTAGTTTTATAGCCTGGATCACCGTCGCCATACATCCTCAACTTAAAGGTTTCATTATTTGCATTTTTGCCAACAAATATACTTTCAAACCATCCATTATCGCGAGTTTTCTTATCAGGTCCATTTCCTGGTTTTGTAAATAATTTTCTAAATAGAGAGCTTATAGGGCTAACAATCATTAATCCAAGTACTCCAAGTCCAATTGATACCATCAAAGCAGAAGAATATCTTTTAACATTCATGAACTCTTTATAAATAAAGTCTGATCCATAACCCGACTGATTCAATTCATGCAATTCAGCACTTCTTCTGACGACTCTTGTATTGGCAATAGACATAACAAAAGGGGCTGACCATGATTGAATACTGTCTATGTACTTTATTTTAAATGTATCTTTGTTAGCCTCTCTATTCTGTTTTCCTGTGAAATCTTTACTGTTTAATAGGAAGGGATGCCCAATTGAATAGTTTGTTTTGTAATTTTTCATTGTAAAAGCACTTTCAATTGTTCCGCCGCTTACACCTCCACCTCCTCGGTGATAGCCATCAATTGACAATAAGTTTTCACTAAGTGATCTTTGCAAATAAAAACATCCCATATCTGATGGTATTGAGTCATAGCCACACGAAGGAATAATTTTAATTCCTTTTTTTTCTGCTTCTTCATGGTGCTTATCGATTAAATCTCTCACCCATATGTTTTCTCCTGTAATGTCTACATAGTGAGTGTTATTTTTTACACAACAATCTACCAATTTATCGCTGTATCTATTAAAGGGGCCCGCCAATGAAGCAATAACATTTGTTTGTGAGGCAATATCATTTAAACCAGTTATATCTTCGCTATCAGCAATAAAATATTTTGGCTTATAGGCGGTACTGCTTGATATCTTCTGTAATTTTTCTTCGTTTCTACCTGCAATTGCCCAATTGATGTCATGGTAATTATTATCTAAGTATTCAACCACCAAACTCCCAGTAAAGCCTGTCGCACCATATATAATTAAATCATAGTCTTTTTTCATAATTGTATAAATATAAGCCTTTATATGTTAAGTATTGTAACATGTTAGACTGGATAATAGGTGGCTTAGTTACAATTTCTTTTTTTTATTTACTTTATTGGGCCTTAACTTTGATATTTTAGATATCGTGATCAATTTTTTTGTCTCATTGTTCCAAGATCTATCAATGATCTTTTATTCAATTTCTGCAATCATATTAATACTAATAATTGGGGCTTATTTATTAAATTATTTTAAAAATATGAAGTAATAACATGACTTAATTCAATTATTGTTATGTATAACTTTAAGAATAAATTTAAACATTAAATAAATGATTCAAAACATTGATTTTATTGATAAAAATTTAAAAAAAGACTCATTAATTGTAAATCCAATTAACAGAGTCTCATTAGAACCTATTAAAGAGGCTTCTGAAGCAGGTCTCATAGATCCACTTTTGATAGGAGACAAAATTATTATTGAGTCATTACTGAATGATTTAAGTTGGCATTTACAACCTGATAAAATCATAAATTCAAACAATGAAGTAGAGTCATCCAAAATTGCATGCAAATTAGCTAGTGATCGTATTAAAAACCCTTATTTAATAGTTAAAGGCCACTTACATACTGATGTTTTAATGTCAGAATATATCAGATCTGAATATAAGCTTTTAATTAAAGGAAGACGACTAAGTCATATATGGTTTATGACTTTTCCAGACAATATCAAAAGTCCAATAATTATCACTGATGGTGCGCTGAATATAAGTCCCAACGTTGAAACAAAAAAACATATTATAAATAACGTTATTGAATTTATTTCAAAACTTCCAAATTTTGATCCAAAAATAGGTATCCTATCTGCTACTGAAGAAATTTTACCACAAATGCAAAGTTCAGTTGATGCAAAAGATTTAGTAGAGTGGTCAAGAATACAGCACCCAACAGTGGATATTCAGGGCCCCTTTGCCTTTGATAACGCCATATCATCTGATGCAGCTAAAATTAAAGGAATTAGTAATAGTGTTGCAGGCAATGCAAATGTAATTGTAGTACCCAATGTTGAAACAGGTAATTCATTGGTAAAAATCATGGTTAATTTCATGAACTGCACAGCTGGGGGGTTTGTTACAGGGGGTATCTCTCCTGTGGTAATAACAAGCAGATCAGACAGTTCAAGTTCACGTCTCTCTTCAATTGTTAATGCTGTGTTGAGTACACTTTAATTACTTTAAAGCTTGAAATAGATCATTAATTAGATCATCTGAATCTTCAATGCCAACAGAAAGTCTAACAAGTTTCTTGGGAACCTGATTGTATGATTTATCTTCCAAATAAGCATGTGTCATTAATGCAGGAGATTCAATTAACGATTCAACTCCTCCTAAGCTTTCGGCAATGGTAAATATCTTAAGTTTCTTCATGAACTTTGAGATATCAGACATTGTACCTTTGTGAATAAACGTAATCATTCCACCAAATCCATTCATTTGTTTTTTAGCTATATCGCTTTGCTTATGATTTGTTAGGCCGGGGTAGGTAACATCAGAGAGTTTTTTATGACCTTTTAAAAACCTTGCAACTTTGATCCCATTTTCATTATGTTTTTTTATTCTGAGCGAAAGAGTCTTAATCCCTCTTAGAATTAAAAAACAATCAAACGGACTTGGTACTGCTCCCGTAGAGTTTTGTATCAATGCAAGTTTCTTTTCTAATGATTTATTTTTACCTATGACTAGTGATCCACCAATAATATCAGAGTGTCCATTTATGTACTTGGTAGTTGAATGATTTACTATATCAATGCCGAAATCTAACGGTCTTTGATTTATTGGCGTTGCAAAAGTATTGTCGCAAACAGTAATAAGTTTGTGTTTTCTTGCTATGCGAGCAATACGCTTAAGATCTGCAATTTTTAAAAGTGGGTTCGTAGGAGTTTCTACCCAAATCATCTTTGTATTCTTTTGAATGTGTTTACTAAAATTTGTGTTTAGATCAACAAAAGTAAAATCTATATTTGATGATTTGGCTTTAATTTCATTAAACAGTCGAAAAGTTCCGCCATATAAATCATCAAATGCAATAACATGATCTCCAGGTTTTAGAAGATCCATAACAGCTGTTTGAGCTGCAACTCCTGACGCAAAAGCAAAAGCTCTATGTCCATTTTCTAATTCAGCTAATGAAGCCTCTAAAACTTCACGAGTTGGATTTTGAGATCTTGAATATTCATACCCCTTATCTTTACCCGGCGTATCTTGTGCAAATGTTGATGTCGCATATATAGGAGTCATAACAGCGCCCGTAAGTGGATCGCTTTTAATCCCTGCGTGCACAGACAATGTGTCGAATTGATTGATTTTTCTTAAATCAGATTTTTTTCTTTTAGCCATTCACTATTATACGCCGTATTTAAATATTTTTCACCATTATCACAAACAAATGTTACAACATTTTTCTTTTCTTTCTGTTCATGACAATACTTTAATGCGGCACAAATTAGAGTTCCGCTAGATGATCCGCCTAATATACCCTCTTTTAAAGCAAGTGTGCGAATTGTTTGAAAGGCTTCTTCATTACTCACTGAATAAGCTTTTTTTATGTATTTAAGATCTAGTGTATCGGGAAGAAAGTCTTCTCCAATCCCTTCAACCAACCACTTGTAATCAGCATCTCTTAAAGGATTTTTTTCAACAGCATCCTTTACGATTGAGCCCTCAGGATCAGCAAGAACCATTTCAGTTTTTGGGTTATTTTTCTCAAAATATTTGCCAATACCGGAAATAGTTCCACCAGTGCCTACACCACAGACTATTGCATCTACATCCCCATCCATTTGGTTAAATATCTCTGGTGCAGTGGTCAATTCATGTGCTAGAGGATTTGATTTGTTAGTAAACTGATTAGCCATAAATGAGTTGTTAGTTTCAGCGGCAACTTTTTTAGCCATGTTTACATAGTGGTCTGGACTATCAGGACCTACATCACTTTTTGCAAGCATTACCTCAGCACCAAGAGATTTTAAATGAAAAATCTTATTTTGATTCATTTTATCTAATATTACGACTTTAGCTTTATATCCTTTTAATAAAGCTATTAGCGCTAATCCAAGACCTGTATTGCCAGCAGTAGCCTCGACAACAGTTGATCCCTTTAACAAATCTCCGTTCTTTTCAGCATCATTTATTATTTGGAGCGCAACGCGGTCTTTTATAGATGAGCCAGGATTCATATTTTCCATCTTTAAAAAGAGATTGCATTTACCTGCATCTATATTTTTAGCTTGAACTATTGGCGTATTACCAATTAAATCTAAAAGTGATTTTATATCTTTCATAAAATTATGCTGTTTATAGGTAAGTATGAATTTAAAATTTAAAATATCATCAATTATAATTATATTTACTATAATTAATCTCTCTTCATTGCAAGCAGATGAAGACTATAGCTTTGTCGAATGGCTTGAAAACATTAAAAATATTGCCACTAAAGAGGGGATATCTCAGGAAACTGTCAATTCATCATTAAGAGATATTGCAATCAATAAGCGGGTTTTAGAACTTGATAGATCTCAACCAGAATTCACACTTACACTAGATGAATACCTAAATAATACGACTCCGAAAAGTAGAATGCTTAAAGGCAAAAAGTTATACAGTGAACACAAGGATTTACTGTTGAGAATATATAACAAGTATGGTGTGCAACCCCGCTTTATATTAGCCTTATGGGGCATAGAAACAAGTTTTGGAACTTATACAGGATCATTTAATGTAATACGTTCTTTATCGACGTTATCACATGATCTAAGAAGAAGAGAGTT
>CACLBX010000007.1 GCA_902605215.1 uncultured Pelagibacteraceae bacterium | reverse complement strand
GGACAACAATGGACGAAATCAAAAAAGAATTTCAAAACAAGGAGGTAATTATGCAACTCCTGTTTGGTCACCAAGAGGTGATCTTATTGCTTTTACTAAGTTTTATCAGGGCCAATATTTTATTGGTGTAATGAGAACGGATGGAAGTGGTGAGAGATTGCTAACTGAAAATTGGTATCAAGAAGCGCCATCATGGTCATCGAATGGAAGGGTATTGATATTTTACCGTGAAACAAAAGCAAATGACGCGGGAGATGGCCACTCTTCATCTATATGGTCTATTGATCTGACTGGGTTTAATGAGAGAAAACTTATTACGCCGGTTGATGCATCTGACCCATCTTGGTCAAAATTAATACAATAGGAGGAATTTATCCTGGAAATTAGACATATTTTATAGAACATGTAACAACTTTATCCTAGACTTGTGCAAGTTAAGTTAATAGAGTACTAACGGCTTTGAAAATATTACGGGAGTTTATTAAAATGGTTTTAACCTTTCAGAATTATACCAGATATTTGGTAATTGTATTATTTGCTTTGTTTTTGGCAGCATGTGAAACTGTGCCAAAAGACTCTGCAACTTCAACTGCATCATCATCATCATCAACTGCAGCTGTAGAAATATTGGATGGTGTTTATGTTGGGTCAGATACAGTAGAGATGCTAGCGGTTGATGTTCCTGATAGAATATTTTTTGCTTACGACAGCTATTCACTTACTAAAGCCGCTCAAGATACATTAGGAAAACAAGCTAAATGGTTAAAAGCAAATGGATCAGCTACGATAGCGATTGAAGGCCATGCTGATGAAAGAGGAACTAGGGAATATAACTTAGCACTTGGAGATCGAAGAGCTAACGCAGCTAAAGACTATTTGATGACACAAGGCATTAGTTCAAGCAGGGTTACCACTATCAGTTTTGGTAAGGAAAGACCTGTGAATAGTGGCTCAAATAAAAAGGCCTGGGCACAAAATAGAAGATCAGTAACTGTAAGAACGAATTAAATAGATATTTAATTATTGACGCCTTTATTTAGACAAAAGAAAAGTCTAGGGTTATAAAAAAATATTTATTTTTATGATCAACAAGCTATATCTGTACTGTTTTGCTACCTTGGTAGTCCTTTCAACATTTAATACAATTCTCTATGCTGAGGAAATTCCATTAGATAAACTTCTTGAAAAGTTAGAAACTATCGAAAGTAGAATAAAGGTTCTTGAAAAGGCAACTTTTAACAATACAACTTCTGACCAAGCAAATAATTTAAGCCTTGATGATTATCAATCAATTATTGCAAAACAATCAATCCAGATAGCTGAGCTTCAGAATGAAATTCAATCTTTAACAGCTCAAATTGAAGAAATGATTTTTACAATGCAATCTACGGTCAACAACTTTAATACATTTAAAGAAGATGCAGAGTTCAGATTTACTGATTTGAATACTAAAGCCGAGAATATAGAAAAAGTTCAAAACAACTCTAAAACTCAGACTTTAAGTGTTATGCAAAGTGAAATGTTTACTGCTAATAAAGAGGAGTTGGATTTAGAGCCAAAATCACTTGGAACTATAAATATGACGAGTTTACCTGTAGAAGAAAACTCACCTTTTGAAGTAAAGATTGATAATGATGCAGAGGAGCAACAAATTATCAATACAATATCTCAAGATAATATTGTATCCCTTGGTGAACAAAAAATACCTTTATCAATATTGCCAGAAAGTGATGAAGAAAGTCAGTATGAATATGCTATTAATTTACTTAAACAAGGTGACTATGAAACAGCAGAAAAGGCGTTTACAGAATTTATTTCTATTGGAGATGATAAAGATTATTTAAGTAATTCTCATTTTTGGCTAGCTGAGACTTATTATGTCAGAGAAAATTATAAAGATGCTGCTAAGAATTATTTGAGTCTGTATCAAACGTTTCCAAATGCAAATAAAGCACCCGATGCTCTATTGAAGCTCGGAATTTCATTAGTGAACATGCAACAAAAGGAACAGGGATGCATGACATTTATACAACTGCAAGAGTCATACCCTGAAGCTAATCCCTCAATCATTGATAGAAGTAACCTAGAATTAAAAAGAAATGGCTGTGAAATTAGTTAAGCCAATCAATTATAAAAATATAGAGAAGATCACCGATGCAGATTTTGAAAAACAACTCAAACTTCTTGGCGTAAATTCAAAATTTATCGTCGCTCTTTCTGGTGGGCCGGATAGTTTAGCACTGTTATACCTGGCTAAAAATTTTGCTAAGAAAAATAATTTAAAATTTACAGCAGTTTCAATCGATCATAACTTACGTGAGGATTCATCTAAAGAAATTGAATGGATAATGAAGCTTATGAAAAAAGAAAAAGTAAGCTTTGTAACAAAAAAAGTTAAAAAAAAAATAAGCAGTTCTAATACACTTTCAACAGCTAGAAAGCATCGATATGAATTATTAACAGAAGTTTGTAAAAAAAATAAATTTAAATATTTATTAACTGCTCATCATTTAGATGATGAAATTGAAACATTTTTGATGAGATTAATTAGAGGGAGTGGAATAAAAGGTTTATCATCTTTAAAGCCTGTTACTAAACATAAAGGAGGTGAGATTAATATTATTAGACCTTTATTGAAATATTCAAAAAAATGTCTGATTAAGTATCTAGCAAAAATAAAGCAATCTTATCTTTATGATAACACTAATCAAAATATGAAGTATGACAGATCTCGTATCAGAGGTATTGCTGAAAACTTAATTAATGAGGGGTTAGACAAGAAAAGAATTTTAGAAGTTATACAAAATTTAAAAAAAGCAGACGAAGCAATCATTGTATCAGTTAATAATTATTTAAAGAAAAGTGTATCACTTGGAGGAAGTAGTACTTTGAAGGTAAAGACTAAAATATTCAAAAAGGCACCGGTTGAGATACAATACCGTATTATCAATAAATTATGTCGCCTTGTAGGCAATAAGGACAAAGTACCCAGATCGAAGTCACTGCAAAGCCTTATTGATAAAATCAATACCGGGGATTTTAGAAGTCACACTTTAAATGGGTGCATATTTGTTGCTAAAAGCACTGAAATTTTAATATCAAAAGAGAAAAGAAGAAGTCCACTTTTAGATCAAAATTTTAGAGTTATTCTTGAAAATAAGGATTGGCCAAAATTAATAGAGCATTATTAGTGTTAACCAATTGAAATATATTGTTAAAATTTATACCTTTCTTTTCTTGCATGACGTAAAATAGTAATTATTTAATACTTATAACAAATTTAAAAAAATGAATTTCAGAAATATTACATTGTGGGTATTTATCGCCCTTATCGTCTTTGGTTTATTTAATCTCTTTAGCAACACCAGCGGTGAAAGAAATATAATAGACCTCACATATTCTCAATTTCTTGATGAAGTTGAAGCTGGATCAGTCAAAGATGTTGTCATAAGAGGAAGTAATATTAATGGTGCATTTGATGATGGCCGGTCATTTAAGACTTATGCCGCAAATGACCCTACGCTTGTGGACAGGTTAAATGATAGAGGTGTAAATATTTCTGCTGCCCCTCTTGACGATGGTTACCCTTCACTACTGGGAGTACTTATTTCATGGTTTCCTATGCTATTGCTTATAGGTGTATGGATTTTCTTTATGAGGCAAATGCAAGGTGGCAGAGGTGGAGCAATGGGTTTTGGTAGATCTAAAGCAAAACTTTTAACTGAGAATAAAAATAAAGTAACTTTTAATGATGTAGCAGGTATTGACGAAGCAAAGGAAGAGCTTGTTGAGATTGTCGACTTCCTTAAAGACCCAAGAAAATTTCAAAAACTTGGTGGAAGAATTCCAAAAGGTGCATTACTAATCGGACCTCCAGGAACTGGAAAAACGCTCTTAGCTAGAGCTGTTGCAGGCGAAGCTGGCGTTCCATTTTTTACAATTTCAGGTTCAGACTTTGTAGAAATGTTTGTTGGCGTGGGCGCTTCAAGAGTTCGAGACATGTTTGAGCAAGGAAGAAGAAATTCTCCATGTATAATATTTATTGATGAAATTGATGCCGTAGGAAGAAGTCGTGGAGCAGGTCTTGGTGGTGGAAATGATGAGAGAGAGCAAACGTTGAACCAAATCCTCGTTGAAATGGATGGCTTTGATACCCAAGAAGGCATTATATTGGTAGCTGCAACAAACAGACCTGATGTATTAGACCCCGCCTTACTCAGACCAGGTAGATTTGATCGACAGGTAGTGGTTCCAAATCCAGATATTATGGGCAGAGAAGCAATACTGAAAGTTCACATAAAAAAAATTTCAGTTGCTCCTGATGTAGACATTAGAACAATAGCGAGAGGAACTCCTGGATTCTCTGGCGCTGACCTTGCTAACATTGTAAATGAGTCTGCTTTACTCGCGGCAAGAAAAAATAAGAAAATTGTAACGATGGTGGATTTTGAAGAAGCTAAAGATAAAGTTATGATGGGCTCAGAGAGAAGATCGCTTGTTATGAGTCAGGATGAAAAGGAATTAACAGCTTACCACGAAGGTGGCCATGCTATTGTTGCTTTAAATCAACCTGCTTCTGATCCAATTCACAAGGCAACAATAATACCACGCGGCAGGGCCTTAGGAATGGTGATGAGATTGCCCGAAAGAGATCAGTTATCAATGGCAAGAGAAAAAATGCTTGCTGATATTACAGTTGCAATGGGAGGAAGAGTTGCAGAAGAAGTAATCTTTGGGGATGATAAAGTAACATCTGGCGCATCTTCTGATATTGAAATGGCAACTAAGATGGCAAGAAACATGGTCACTAAATATGGAATGAGTGAAAAATTAGGACCGCTTCAGTATAGTGAAAATGAAGAAGAAGTTTTTCTTGGTAGGTCAGTCCAAAAACATCAAAATGTATCAGAAGATACAGCAAGGTTAATCGATTCTGAAATTAGAATAATTGTTGATACTTGTTATGATCTCGCAAGAAAGATCCTAACTGAGAAAATAAAAGATCTTCATGCTCTTGCAAAAGGCTTGATTGAATATGAAACTTTGAATGGAGATGAAATATTGTCACTTCTTAAAGATGGAAAAATTGATAGACCGAACCCAGAAGAAGAAATTAACAATGCTGGTCCATCTGTGCCTAAAAGCGGGAAGCCTTCAACAGTTGTTCCTGGATTCAAGCCTAAACCTCAGACTAGTTAAGTTGAAATAAATATGACTGCTGCGCGTAAACTTGTTAAGTATTACGTCAGACCAGTATTAAATAATACTAAAAATAAAGACTCCCTTTGCCTTGGATCATCTAGACTTTATTTTGATAAAATTGAATTAATTACAAGAAATGGAAATGATATATCGTCAAAATATCTTCACTTAAAGGAAATAACCGGATTACCTAAGAACATTAGTAAGACCATCAAAATTCAATTAAAAAAAATAACAAAGACTAGAAAGAAAATTAAAAGCATAAATTTTAATAAACCCTCAATAATGGGAATTTTAAATGTTACTCCAGATAGCTTTTCAGATGGAGGAAAATTTTTATCAATTGATAATGCATATGCCCAATATCAAAAGTTAAAGAAAGAGGGTGCAGACATAGTTGACATTGGTGGAGAGTCTACACGACCTGGATCAAAGACAATTCCAACTCAAAAAGAGATTCAAAGAATAATGCCAGTTATTGATTTAATTAAAAGTAAGTCAAAAAGCTCTTTAATTTCTATTGATACAAGAAAATCTGCCGTAATGAAAGCTGTAATGAAGTATAATATTGATTTTATTAATGATGTATCGGGATTAAGGTATGATAATAAAGTTACTGAATTTTTAAGTAATTCTAAAATTCCCTTTGTTATAATGCATTCAATTTCTAATCCTACGAAAATGCAAAATTCAATTAAATATAAAAATGTTTTGCTTGATGTTTATGATTTTCTAGAAAATCAAATAAGAAAATGTAAATTAAAAGGCATATCTGAAAATAAAATTATAATCGATCCAGGCATTGGCTTTGGTAAGACTTTGAAACAAAATTTGACACTTATTAAAAAGATTAGTTTACTTCATTCACTTGGCTTACCAGTAATGTTAGGCAGTTCGAGAAAAAGTTTTATTGGAAAGATACAAAAAAATGAATTATATGAAGATCGTATTGGGGGGTCGATAGCTTCTGTCTTATACGGCTTGTCACAAGGTGTGCAATTATTCCGAGTACATGACGTGTATGAGACGAATCAAGCAATAAAAGTCTATTCGAAATTAATATGAAAAAGAAATATTTTGGAACAGATGGAATTAGAGCAAGCTCTAATAGCGATAAATTAAATGGACCTTCCTTAATAAATCTTGGAATGGCATTAGGTAAATATTTCACCAAAGGGGACCACAGGCATAAGGTTGTTATTGGAAAAGATACCAGACTTTCTGGTTATATGATTGAACAAGCTTTGACATCTGGTTTACTTTCAATGGGCATGGATGTTTTCTTATTTGGCCCGATTCCAACTCCCGCAGTCTCAATGTTAACAAAGTCGATGCGAGCCGATCTTGGAATTATGATTACTGCATCTCATAATCAGTATCAAGATAACGGTTTAAAAATATTCGATAGACTTGGCAACAAGCTCTCTGATGAGACAGAACTAGAGATAGAAAATCTGATGGAAAGTAAACTCGATGAGTCACTAGCTAAGCCTGAAAATATAGGAAGAGCTCAAAGATTAGAAGACGCAAATGGCAGGTACATAGAATATTTAAAAAATACTTTTCCAAAGACCCAACGCCTTGATGGATTAAAAATTGTTGTCGATTGTGCCAATGGTGCTTCATATATATCAGCTCCTCTAATTTTGTGGGAGTTAGGAGCAGAGGTCATTCAAATTGGAACTCAACCAAACGGAACAAATATCAATGACAAGTGCGGTTCAACAAATACAGGTTTATTGTCAAAAACTGTATTAGAAGAAAATGCTAATATAGGAATTGCATTAGATGGAGATGGTGACCGCTTAGCAATAGTTGATGAAAAAGGAAATGTCATTAATGGTGATCAAATCCTTGCGTTGCTAGCATTACATTTGAGCAAAAAAAATTTACTACAAAAAGATAAAGTCGTTGGAACATCAATGGCCAATATAGGGTTAGAAAACCTACTCAATGAAAATAACATTGAATTAGTTAGAGCAAATGTTGGTGATAGGTATGTTAAAGAAAAAATGATACATGAAGGTCTAAATTTAGGTGGAGAGCAATCAGGTCATATTATCATGAGGGATTATACGTCCTCTGGTGATGGAATCATTGTTGCCCTACAAGTACTTGCAATTATTATGCAAAAAGAAAAACAAGCTAGTGAAATTCTTAATTTATTTATGCCGCATCCCCAAAACCTCGTTAATTTTGAAGTTAAAACTAAGAATATTTTGGAAAGTGATGAAACCAAGAATTTTATTAAAAAGTGTGAGGAAGAAGTTGCAGGTGAAGGTAGAATCGTTGTTAGAATGTCTGGCACTGAACCACTTTTGAGAGTTATGATAGAGTGTAAAAGTCAGAATAAAATTGATGAATTAACTGAAACTGTTACAAAATATTTTTCTTAATATTTAGGATAAAAAATGACAGGTGTAGTAGTTGTTGGATCCCAATGGGGTGATGAGGGGAAAGGAAAGATTGTGGATTGGCTTTCAAGTCAAGCTGACCTCGTAATCCGCTTCCAGGGAGGTCATAATGCTGGCCATACTCTTGTAATTAATAATGAGACATACAAGTTAAATATTTTACCGTCAGGCATTTTGCGTGAAGACAAAATTTCGATTATTGGCAATGGAGTTGTTCTTGATTTATCTGCTCTTAAAAAAGAAATAACAAGTTTAGTTGATAGAGGTGTGAAAATTTCCCCTCATAATCTATTTATCTCCGATAGGGCAACAATTATATTGCCCATCCATCAAAAACTAGACGCAATAAGAGAAAACAATAATCTTATTAAAATAGGGACAACTAAAAGAGGAATAGGGCCAGCTTATGAAGATAAAGTTGGAAGAAGAGCAATTAGATTGTGCGATTTATTTGATAAAGAAAAATTAATAACCAAAATTGATACATTATTGAATCATCATAATGCAATAATGAGAGGTTTAGGTAATGAGGAATATAAAGCAGCTGATATACTTGGTGAGATTTATGAACTAGGTCAGTTTGCTAAACCATTTGCAAAAACAATTAATGAAATTCTTGGCACCATAAAAGATAATAATGAAAAGATACTATTTGAGGGAGCTCAGGGATTTCTATTAGATATTGATCACGGAACATATCCATACGTTACATCATCTAATGTTCATGCAAGTTATGCTTCAATTGGCAGTGGCTTGAGCCCAAAAGTAGTTAACCATGTATTAGCAATAACTAAAGCTTATACTACAAGAGTGGGAAATGGACCCTTCCCAACTGAACAAGATAATAAAGTCGGCAATAAACTTGGCGAAATTGGTCACGAATTTGGAACTGTTACGAACAGAAAGAGAAGATGCGGTTGGTTTGATGCTGTACTTGTTCGTCAGGCACTGACTCAATCAGGTGCAACAGGTATTGCTCTTACAAAAATTGATGTATTAGACCATTTTGAAGAAATACAAATGTGTATTGGCTATAAATTAAAAGGTGAAGATATTGATTTTTATCCAAGTTCAGAACAAGACCAGGAGGAACTGGAGCCAATTTACGAGACCTTTGAAGGCTGGTTAAGTACCACGACTGGTATCAATAATTATGATGATCTTCCTATTAATGCTAAAAAATATATAGAGCGGATCAACGAACTGACCCATACAAAAATCGATCTGATTTCAACAAGTCCTCGTCGCGAAGATACAATCTTGATAAATAAATTATTTGATTAGGCCTGGATTAATTTTGTATCTCTTGCCAGGCTCAACATTTCAGATTGTAATTTTTGAAATGCTCTTTCTTCAATCTGCCTAATACGTTCTCTACTGATATTGTATTCTTTGCTAAGTTCCTCAAGAGTTTTAGGACTTTCAGATAATTTTCTTCCTTGAATAATGTATTTTTCTCTTTCATTCAGTACATCAATAGCTTTTGATAAAAGTGCTTTTCGCTTAGTTACTTCTTCCTTTTCAGCAATTTTAACTTCATGATCTGCATCTTCGTCTACTAGCCATTCTTGCCATTCTTCCTGGCCGTCAGCGCTGACAACGGCATTAAGTGAGTAATCATTTCCTGACATTCTTCCTTCCATTTCAGAGACTTCCTTTTCTGAAACATTTAATTGACTTGCAATTTCAGTCACCTGATGAGGCTTTAATGAACCCTCGTTGTAATCACTGAGCTTACCTTTTAATTTTTTAAGATTAAAAAATAATTTTTTTTGCGCTGCGGTTGTACCAATCTTAACTAGACTCCAAGACTTTAAGACATATTCCTGTATAGCTGCCCTGATCCACCACATCGCATATGTTGCTAAACGAAAACCTTTGTCAGGGTCATACTTTTTTACAGCCTGCATTAAGCCAATATTACCCTCAGAAATTAATTCTGTGACTGGCAGTCCATAGCCTCTGTATCCCATTGCTATTTTCGCAACTAGCCTCAAATGACTAGTGACCAATTCATGAGCTGCACTCGTATCTCCTTTGTCTCTCCATTTCTTTGCAAGGCTAACCTCTTGCTTTTCAGTTAACATTGGAAACTTTTTAATTTGCTGGAGGTAGTGTGTTAGGCTGCCTTCATTTGACAATACAGGCAGCTTGTTATTATTGGTCATATATTAAATATGGTACTTATATGCTTATTTTCAATGCTCAGCTTTTAATAGAATTTATTAAATTGCTCAAGTAATCTGGGATAACTGACTGAAATGATTGAATTTTTTCTTTTTGAGGATGAACAAAGCCAAGACTCTTGGCATGTAGAGCTTGCCCTGGCAGTGCATTAATCGCAGAAATTGCACTATCTGATAATTGTTTTAGTTTACTTTGAGGGGACCTTCCATAGGTCTTATCTCCTATGAGAGGATGACCCTTATCAGTCATATGAACTCTAATTTGATGAGTCCTGCCAGTATGAAGCTTACATTCAATTACACTTGCAATTGTATTACCTTTACTGTTTTTTAAATTTTCAATGGTTTTATAATTCGTTATTGCCTCTTTACCCTTTATCTTAGAGCTCATCATTTTTGTTCTATTTTTATTACTTCTTGAAATTAAAGACGATACTTTTCCACTTGCAGGTTTTATTGATCCCCAGCAGACAGCCATGTATTCTCTTCTAATGGAATGATCGGCAAATTGAAGTGAAAGGTGTTGGTGACTGAAGTCATTTTTTGCTACAACAACGAGTCCACTTGTATCTTTATCTATTCGGTGAACTATTCCAGGTCTTTGGGAGTCTCCTACAAATTTTAAACTATTTCCACAATGGTTGATTAAAGCATTTACAATGGTCCCTGATTTGTTGCCGGCACCCGGATGCATTACGATGCCAGCAGGTTTATCAATTACTATTAAATCTTCATCTTCGTAAACAACGTTAAGGTCAATTTTTTCACTTCTTAAAGAAGTTTCATTTTTAATTTCTTCTGTAACTTTAATTTTATCTTTAAGAGAAATTTTATAGTCCGGATCTTCCCTTTTGCCATTTACTAGTACCATTTTATTATTTATTAAAAGCTTAATTTTTGATCGACTCAGATGAGTCAATTCTAATGAAATGTATTTATCAAGTCTTAACCCGTTATACTTGATATTATTGACTTTATATTCATAGATCATTAATAGTATTTTAAATGAACCAGAGAATATTACTATTCATAGTTATTTTTTTAGGATTTTTAATTATTGTTGGTACAACCGTGGTAATCACAACAGTTATTGAAAGATCAAGAAATATAGATTTTTTCGAAAATACTACTAATACTGAATTTCATAGTACATGCGGAACATCAGGTATTGAAGATGTTATTAAACTCGAAGATCAAAAAATATTGCTTAAATGTTTTGATGGTCCAGTATACATTTATGACTCTAAGAAAAACCAAATTATTACTGAGATTAATTAATTATTTATAATTGAATCAGACGCCTTTTCAGCAATCATTACTGTTGATGCGTTTAGATTACCCGTAATAATATTAGGCATAATCGATGCATCTATGACTCTCAATCCATCTATTCCGTATACTTTCAGTTCCTCGTCTACAACTGATAATTTATCTTTACCCATTTTACACGTACATGATGGATGGTATGCAGTATCTCCTTTATCTCTTATAAAGTTATTCAGATCTTCATCATTGTTTATATCACTTCCTGGTGAGATTTCTTCTCCTCTATATTCATCAAATTCTTTTTGATTAAATATCTCCCTTGCAATTTTTATTCCTTCTCGCATTTCTCTAAGATCATGTTCAGTTTGCATGTAATTGAATTGGATTGAAGGCGCATCGTTTGGATTAGCTGATTTTAATTTTACTGATCCTCTGCTAGTAGGTCGCATCGGTCCAACATGTGCTTGAAAAGCATGGCAGGTAGAACTCTTTCTACCATGATCTAAAACTAAAGACGGAAAAAAATGGAATTGCATATTTGGATAATCAGACATTTCATTGCTCCTCACAAATCCACCTGTTTCTAGATTAGAGTGTGCAGCTACACCCGTCTTAAACAAAAACCATTCAGCACCTATCAATGCCATTTTTAATGGGTTCTGAGCACTGTGCAGTGTTACAGGCTTTTTACATTTATATTGAACATAGGTTTCAAGATGATCTTGCAAGTTTTTTCCAACTCCCTCCAAACACTCTATTGGCTCAATGCTATATTTTGATAATTCATTTTCTGGACCAATTCCAGAGAGCATAAGCAGTTGAGGTGAATTTATAGCCCCAGCAGAAAGAAGGACCTCTTTACTTGAAAAATATTTTTTATTTTCACCATTCGCCTTGCATTCAACCCCAACAGCTTTTTTTCCCTCAAATAGTATCTTATTTACAGTTACGTTTGTTAATATTTCCAAGTTAGACCTGTGCTTTATTGGGTGAAGATACGTAACGCTTGTACTTTGCCTCTTTCCATTAAAAATAGTTGTATCCATTAATCCAAAACCTTCTTGTCTTTCACCATTCATATCATTATTGATTTCATATCCAGCTTGTTGAGTGGCATTTAAATAAACTTGACTAAGAATATTACCATTGGGCGATCTTGACAGTTTTAATGGTCCCGACTCTCCTCGAAAATTTGAGTCTAAACCCTCAATTGACTCAGATTTTTTAAAATAGGGTAAAACTTTATCGTAAGTCCAATCTGTTAAACCCAACTGTCCCCAGTTATCAAAATCTTTTGCATTGCCTCTTACATGAACCATGCCATTGTGTGAGGAACTTCCTCCCAACATCTTACCCCTGGGACAGAACATAGTCCTATTATGCATAAATGGCTCTGGCTCAGATTCATAAAGATAATTATATTTTGGATCGTGCATTGTATAAAGCAGTGCTGCAGGCATTGCAGTCTTCCAAGTCTTGTCTGAAGGTCCAGATTCTATTAGCAGGACATTAGTAGCTTTATTTGATGAAAGGCGATTAGCTAGTACACAACCAGCACTACCAGCTCCAATTATAATGTAATCAAAGTTATTTAATTTCATGAAATGATTTTATCAAACATTATATTTATAGTACAACATTAGATAATGTTAAAAAACTTAAATCCAAGTTTAGCAATAGTATTATCTACTCTGCTTTGGGGCACATGGTGGTATCCTTTGCGTTTATTAAATGAGTATGCAAACAATAATGCGATACCACTAACATTAAGCTTTATGCTTGCTGGCTTTTTTCTTTTAAGTTTTTCACTTCGAAACGTACATTTATTAACAAAAAAAAATATAATACTTACAATAGTTGCAGCGACCGCAGGTGCGGCCGCAATGTGTCTATACAATGAAGGATTATTACGTGGAAACGTAGCAAGGATTTTAATATTTTTTTATCTTACAGCTGTGTGGAGTACAATTATTGAGATCGTATTTTTAAGAACTCCTTTAACTATATATAGGGCCTTTTCCATAGCAGCCGGATTCACTGGTCTTTTTATTATAACAGGGCTGGACAAAGGTAATATTTTGCCAACCTCTCTCGCTGATTTTTTCGGTATAACTTCTGGGTTTTTGTGGTCAGTTTGTGCAACTATAATAAGAATTAATAAGGAATTAGATGTGAATTTTGGGACTTCAATCTTCATACTCATTGGGGGATTATTTGTTATCATTGCAACTCTATTGCCTGATGGACAAGTGCTCACGGGTTTTAACACTGATGTAATATCTAATACTTATATAATAATTTTGATATTCGCTTTTATTTGGTTACTTCCTGGATATTGGCTTATTACTTTCGGCCAAGATCAAGTAGATCCAGGTAGGGCTGGAATTTTACTGATGTTCGAAGTTGTTATAGGGATTATATCTGCATATCTATTAGCCAATGAAATTATTACAATGAGAGAATTTATTGGTGCGGTATTTGTTATGAGCGCTCCATTGATTGAGATTTATGCTGGAAATAAATTATATAAATCAGTAGCTTAGAACTTTTCTATAAACTATTAAAATTTCCCCCTTTTTACCTAGATAGTAGGATGGATATATGTTTCAATTGATCCATACAAAAAATAAAAAATGGGAGTTATGAATGAGTTTATTCTCTAGAAAATCGATTATTGCAATATTCCTTGTAGGTTTTGCAATGATCTTTGCTGTCAGTTGTGACAGAAATCAAGAAGTTTCTGACTGTGGTACCATTTCGGTTGCTGAAATGGATTGGGCATCAGCGGAAATGTTTGCTAATTTAGATAAAGTTGTTTTAGAAAAGGGATTTGGATGTGATGTCGAGTTAGTCCCAGGTTCAACACAACCAACAACTGCGTCAATGGTTTCTAAAGGGGAGCCAGATGTTGCGCCTGAAATGTGGGCAAATGCGAATAGAATTGAACTTGATAAAGCTGTTGATGAAGGCAAGCTTCATTATGGCGCAATGGTTCTTTCAAGTTATGGTGAAGAAGGCTGGTGGATTCCTCAGTATTTAGCTGACGCTAATCCTGATATTCAGACTGTTGAGGATGCGCTTGCTAGACCTGAATTATTTCCGCACCCTGAAGGTGGTGACGGAGCCCTTCACACTTGTCCGTCTGGTTGGAACTGTCAAATAAGTACTGGCAATTTGTTTAAGGCTTTTGAAGCAGAGTCTAAAGGCTTTAGACTTGTTGACCCTGGTTCTGGAGCTGGTTTAGATGGTTCAATTGCTGAAGCATATAATAAAAAACAAGGTTGGATGGGTTATTATTGGGCCCCAACAGCAATTCTTGGAAAGTATCCAATGAAAAGACTAGATTTTGGAGTTCCTTTTGATGCTGATGAATGGGCTAATTGCACATCTCAAGACTGTGGAGATCCAAAAAAGAATTCTTGGGTTTTATCTGAGGTCTTCACTTACGTAACAGATCGCTTTAAAAATCAAGCGGGCAGTGGTGCCATGGATTACATGGAAAAGCGAGCGTTACCAAACACAACTGTTAACGAAGTGTTAGCTTGGATGGCAGATCAACAAGCCTCTGGTGAGGATGCTGCACTATACTTCTTAAAAAATTATAGTGAGTGGCATGATTGGGTTGATGCTGACACGCGTAAACTAATAGAAGCAGCTATATAACAGCTGATAACAGCGGGCTAATTTCTTTTTAGCCCGCTTTTTTTTTAAGATGAACTTGATAGAATTTTTTACTTCATTCCCTGAAATGAGCTCTGAAAGTCTAAGACTTTTTAAAAAGTCAGTTGATGGTGCTTATAGAAGTTTTTCTGCAAAATATGGTGATGCTATAGAAGCTGTTTTTGATCCAGTTCTTTATTTCTTAGTTTGGTTTGAGAAACTTCTGCATAATTCACCCTGGCCTCTTGTAATACTTGCTCTACTGGGCTTAGTATATCTTGGCAGTAGAAGCATTTACCTGACTATTGGATCATTATTTGCGTTTTTGTTCATTGGTTACTTTGGAATGTGGGATGATACTATGTCTACAGTAAGTATCATTGGTGTTTGTACTGCACTGACTATTGGATTTGGAATTCCTGTTGGTATCCTTATGTCTGGCAGTGATAAAGCAAGAGCAATGATTACCCCAATACTGGATATCATGCAAACCATGCCTAGCTTTGTTTACCTTATTCCTGTTGTTATGTTACTAGGTATTGGAAAAATTCCAGGTTTACTAGCTGTTATTATTTATGCAATACCTCCAGTGATTAGACTCACTGATTTAGGAATAAGGGAAGTCAATAAAGAGGTACTAGAAGCAGCTGATGCCTTTGGAGCTAACAGAATGCAAAAACTATTTCGAGTACAACTCCCTTTAGCCCTGCCTACAATTTTTGCTGGGATTAATCAAACAATTATGATGGCGCTAGCCATGGTTGTGATTGCTTCAATGATTGGTGTTAAGGGTCTCGGTCAACCAGTTTTAAAGGCAATAACTAATCAATACTTTACAATGGGATTACTTAATGGTTTGGCCATCGTCGCACTAGCAATTATATTTGATAGAGTATCTCAATCTTATGGTAAAAGAATGCAGCAGCATAGAGCAGGTGCTAATGAGTGAGGTTAAAATCAAAATTGAAAATTTATATAAAATATTTGGACCTAGGGCTAAAGATTTCACTAATAAAGTAAAAAGTGGGATTGATAAAGATGAGCTTCTCGCAAAATATAATCATGTGTTGGGACTGGACAATATAAATTTAGATATAAAAGAACAATCTATTCAAGTTGTGATGGGTTTATCTGGTTCAGGAAAATCAACTCTTATTCGTCATATTAATCGTTTGATAGAGCCAACAGAAGGAACGGTATTGGTCGACGGAGAAGATATAACTAAACTGAACAAAGCAGATTTACTTGAGTTTAGAAGAAATAAAACAGGCATGGTATTTCAAAGATTTGCTCTTTTTCCTCATCATAACATATTAGACAATGTTCAATTTGGACTAAGTATAAAAAATTTAGACAAATCAGAGTCGAAGGACAAAGCAATGTATTGGATTGAAAAAGTAGGACTTACAGGGTTTGAAAATAAATTTCCAAATCAACTATCAGGTGGTATGCAGCAAAGAGTTGGGCTAGCTCGAGCACTTGCGATAGATCCTGATATTCTATTAATGGATGAAGCATTTAGCGCACTGGACCCACTTATAAGGACAGATATGCAAGACCAGCTTCTAGATTTACAAAAAAATCTAAAAAAAACAATTATTTTTATAACTCATGATTTAGATGAGGCTCTTAAATTAGGCGATAGAATTGCTATCCTAAATGGCGGAAAACTTGTTCAAGATGGTAACGCCGAAGAAATCCTACTCAATCCTGCTGATGAGTATGTTTCCAATTTCGTAAAAGATGTGAACCGAATTAAAGTATTGAAAATTGGATCTATTATGAACATAGATGGAAATAAGAACGAGTCTAATCCATCAGTAATGATCGATGAAAGTATTGAAAACTGTCTACCAACTATGCTTGAAAGTGAGTCGGGTCTTAATGTACTCGATAGTGATAAAAATTTTGTTGGTGTTATTTCTAAGAATAATATTGCTGAAATCTTGAGAAGATCTAAGGATTAATTTTATTTAGAAAATTAAGTCTTCCTATTATTTCATCTCTATCAATATAATATCCCTGCAGGTGTCTTTCACCAGAATTAGCATCGTATTCTTTTCGACCGTGAAGCACCCTTCTATTATTAAAACTGAATATATCTCCAGCTTTAAGTTTGAAATTTATTTCAAATATTGGATCGTGAAGTAAGGCAATTAGTTTTCGGTAAGCTTCGTAAAACTTATCCATTTGGTCGGGGTCACAGTCCATAACGCCCATATAAGCAACACTAAATCTTATATCATTAAAATCATTATTGTGATCCAAGGAAAATAGAGGCTTATGCATTACTCTTATAGCATTTGAAGTATAATCTCTATTTACAAATTTTACAGGAGTTTCCAAGAGAGTTTCAAAGAATTCAGTAAAATTTTCTTTCATATAACTAGCAACTTTAAATCCATCGACTGCGACGGACTCACCTCCAGTGGCATTGTTAATCAGACAATGCAAGAATTGATATCCTGGTGCTATTTCATAGTATGGGAGATCCAAATGATTTCTTAACGCGGCTGCGGTATAAGCAGAATTATTTGGATTAGGAATATCAATAACTTCAAAAGGTGTTTTAAAAAATGTTTCTCTATGGTGACTAATATTAGCAATTACATCAAATCCAGACTCCTTTTCTGTAGGCGTGTTTTTCACAATAGAAATACCTTTGTAGTGAAGTTGCTCAAGCCACTTTTTTATTCCATCATCTCCACTAATAATTTCTTCATAGTCTATTTGAATGTCTTCAAAATTTGACTCCATGCTTTGATCCCATAGAAAATATGGAGAAATATATTTTTTTTTACTGTTAAGTGTATAGCAATTATGTCTTAGCCAATCATTGCTATAGTAACTTGTATGATCACCCTCACTCCATTCAATCTCAAGCTCACCTTTATTATTTACTTTATAAGACTTTGGATGAATATCATCTGTAACTGTTAGTAGGTTGAAAGTTCTCTCTCTTGCAGTTGGATGAACCTCTGAGGGACAATTATCTCTTAACCATAAAAAATTAAACTTACTTTGTTCACCATCACTCCAATCAACTAGTATTGATTTACCATTCTTTTTCAACGACGATATAGATGGATTATGACTCATAAATTATTTAAAATTATTGTATTTCCTACCCCAATTTGGAAACTTATCTTTTTGATTTTTATTTAAAGTTTTCATAATTTCAATCAAAAATAAATCTCTTTGTTCCTCAAGCTCTTGGATATTAAACTTTCCAGCCTGTTTTTTTGTTCCAGAAACCATTACTTTTTTTAGTTTATTCGTCAATTCAGGAGCTTTCAACTTAGTCCAAGGTAGTTTTAAAGCAGGACCAAATTGCTCCAGCATATGTTTCATGCCAGTTTCTCCACCGGCTAAATGAAATGTCAAACAAACACCCATAAAAGCCCATCTTAATCCAGGACCATAGACAATAGCATCATCAACTTCCTCAGTTGATGCTACGCCATCATTTATTATATGCAAGGCCTCACGCCATAAAGCTTCTTGAAGTCTGTCTGAAATGTATCCTTCAATTTCTTTTTGAACAATGAGCGGTCGCATTCCAATATGTTCATATAATTTTTTTAATTTTTTAACATTTGTATGACTAGTTTTTTTTCCAGCTACAATCTCCACAAGAGGCAATAAGTATACTGGATTAAATGGATGTCCAATTAAAACTCTTTCAGGAAATTTGCAGGCGGATTGAATTTTTGATGGTAGTAATCCAGAAGAACTAGATGCAATTATGACATTTTTGGGAATTATATTATCAATTGTTTTTAGAATATTTTTTTTTATTCTTTCACTTTCAGGCGCATTTTCCTGAACAAAGGTTGTTTCATGTAAAGCATCATTCAAATTAGTAAAAACATTTAGATTCTTTAATGAAGCGTTTTTATTTAAACCTAACTTTTTAAGACTTTTAAAGGCAGTCTGAATATTTTTTTTTAATTTTTCTAGCGACTCTTTATTAGGGTCATAAGCTTTAACAACATAACCTTTAGCAAGAAATCGTGCCGCCCATCCAGCGCCAATTACGCCTGTTCCAACAATCGAAACAATCTTTCTTTTCAACTTTTTAATCCAAGTTTGATTCTTGCTTCATCAGGACCCATTACATTCGAGCCTAAATTATTTATTATTGTACCAGCCTTCTCAACAAGTGATCCATTTGTTGCATAAACACCTTTTTCTAAATAAAGATTATCTTCAAGACCAACTCTAACATTGCCTCCTAATAATACCGCTTGCGCTACCATCGGCATTTGATTAATTCCAATTCCAAAAGCTCCCCAGTTACTTCCTTCAGGTATCATATCAACCATATTCTTCATTGAACCGGTAGTCGCAGGCGCACCGTATGGTATACCTAAACAAATCTGAAACAATGAAGGCTGATCTAGCAATCCTTCCTCTAACATCTGGTTTGCAAACCACAAATGACCTGTATCAAAGACTTCCAGTTCAGGTTTAACTCCTAATTCTTGAATTCTCTTAGCGCCAATTCTTAGTTGTTCTGGGGTTCCAACATAGATCATATTTCCATCACCAAAATTTAGAGTGCCGCAATCTAAGGAACATATATCTGGCAATAGTTCTTCAACATGACTTAGTCTTTCAAGTGCATTTACAAAATCTGTATTCGAACCAAAGTTTAATAAATCATCTTCTGGACCAATTTCTATATCTCCTCCCATTCCACTTGTGAGATTAATTATCACATTCGTTCCACTATCTTTAATTCGGCTAACTACTTCTTTATAAAGTTCATTATCTCGGGATCCCTTTCCAGTTTCAGGATTTCTAACATGAATATGAGCTATAGCGGCTCCAGCATTAGCTGCCTCAATAGAGGCATCAGCTATTTGTTGAGGAGTAACAGGAATATTAGGATGCTTTCCAACAGAATCCCCTGATCCGGTAACTGCACAAGAAATGATAACATTTTTATTCATAAGACAATGAAGTTACAATATTAAAAAGAATTTACAATTTGAATAGTATAGTATGTAATAAAAAACAAAATGAAAAATCTTCAAAAATTTTATATTAACGGTAAATGGATAAAACCCAATTCAACTAAAACAATGGCAGTTCTCAACCCCGCAACCGAAGATTTGATAGGTGAGATAATTCTTGGTAATTCTGAAGATGTAGATATGGCTGTGAGCGCTGCAAAAAATGCATTCAATAGCTTTTCTAAAACTTCAAAAAATGATCGTTTAGAATTATTAAATAAAATTAGGCAGATCTCTGAAAAAAGATTTGAAGATCTTGCTAATGCAATGACATCAGAAATGGGAGCTCCTCATAGAATGGCTCGAGATGCACAGGCAGATGCTGCAATAGGACATTTAGATGGTTTTATTGATGCATTAAAGAAGCATGAAGAAAAAATTGTTCTCTCTAATTCAGATGTACTTTTAAAAGAGCCAATAGGAATTTGTGGTTTAATTACTCCATGGAACTGGCCCATTAATCAAATTACACTGAAAGTCCTTCCAGTGATTGCTACAGGATGCACATGTATCTTAAAGCCATCTGAGCATACACCTTTATCAGCGATGGTTTACGCTGAAATTCTAGATGAGGCTGGAGTTCCTGATGGTGTATTTAATTTAGTACATGGAGATGGAGAAGGAGTAGGTGTGTCGATGTCTCAGCATCCAGATATAGAAATGATGTCATTTACTGGCTCAAAAAGAGGAGGTAAGTCAGTAACTATTGAATCTGCTGAAACTGTAAAAAAAGTAACTTTAGAATTAGGTGGTAAATCGCCTAACATTGTCTTTGCAGATTGTGACTTAGATGAAAAAGTAAAAGATTCAGTAAATGAATGCATGTTTAATACAGGTCAATCTTGTGATGCTCCTACAAGGTTACTGGTAGAAAAAAAATGCTACGATGAAGTAATTGATATTGCAAAAAAAACTGCCGAAGAAATCAAGGTAGGTGATCCGACACTAGATGGTGACCATCTCGGACCACTCTTTGATAAAATTCAATTTGATCGGGTTCAAAATATGATTCAAGTTGGTATTGATGAAGGAGCAAAACTATTAGTAGGCGGCCTTGGAAAGCCCGATGGCCATGAAAAAGGATGGTTTGTAAAACCAACAATTTTTTCTGACGTAAATAACAATATGAGAGTTGCTCAAGAGGAAATATTTGGTCCGGTACTAGTTATAATTCCATTTGATGACGAGGATGAGGCGATCAGAATAGCAAATGATACTCCTTATGGTCTGGCTGCCTATTTACAGACGGGAGATAAAGAAAGAGCAGAACGAGTCTCAAGGCAATTAAGAGCTGGCGGTGTTCATGTTAATGGTGGTGGTTATAATTACGGCTCACCTTTTGGAGGATATAAGGAATCTGGCAATGGACGAGAAGGTGGAGACATGGGGCTAGAAGATTACCTTGAAACTAAAGCACTTCACATTGCCTAAGATATAATAAAAATTTTTAATATGCCAAAGTTGCTTTGGAGCCCATCTAAGGAAAGAATTGAAAAAACAAAATTATATAATTATTTTATTTTTTTAGAAGAAAACAACAAAATAAAATTAAACTTTGATTATAGTAAAATCTGGTCCTGGAGTATTAATTACCCCGATGAATTTTGGCTAAGCTTAATTGATTATCTGGGCATAAAGTACAAAGGAAGTTCTAGTCCTGTTATTGAAAAAGATAAATCTATTTATAACCAAGAATTTTTCAAAAATATTAAAGTTAATTATGCCGAAAATATATTATCTAATCTTAACTCCTGTCCGATTACCTTTATCAATGAACTTGGGTTTAAGAAAAGTTATTATAAGGAAGATTTAGTATCAAAAACTTCAAGATTAGCTAACTATTTTAGGTCTATTGGGGTCAAAAAAGGAGATCGGATTGCAGCTGTTTCTGTAAACAGCGCTGAGACACTCATTGCATTTTTAGCAGTGAACTCTATTGGGGCAATATGGTCATCTTGCTCACCAGATTTTGGTGAAGTTGCTATTTTAGATCGTTTTAATCAAATAAAACCAAAAGTATTATTATATTCTAAAATATATTTATATGGTGGAAAAAAATTTGATATTGAAAAAAAGATTAAAAATGTAATTAATAAAATTCAATCACTCGAACATACTATTTGTATTAATTATCCAGACAAGAAACTAGATAATGGAATAGATAAAATAAGTTTAAATTCAATTTTACAAAAAGAAACTTATGAAGGAAAGATTATTTATGAAGAAAACTTATTCAATGACCCGATGTATATTCTATATTCTAGTGGAACAACTGGTAAGCCTAAATGCATAGTTCATAATACCGGTGGCCCACTGTTACAACATATAAAAGAGCAACAGCTTCATTGTGATCTAAAAATAGGTGACAAATTATTTTATTATACAACCTGTGGCTGGATGATGTGGAATTGGCTTATTACAGGTTTAGCGTCAGGAGTTTCATTAGTACTTTATGACGGATCCCCATTTTATCCAGAGAAAGAAACTCTTTTTCAAATTGCTGAAGAAGAAGAAATTACATGCTTTGGAACAAGTGCAAAATTTATAGATGCTTTAAGAAATGATAAGGTAAATATTTTAGAAAAATATAATTTGGGCAAACTTCAATCAATATTAAGCACAGGATCTCCGCTCATCAGTGAGAGTTTTGAGTATGTGTATGAATTCATTAAAAAAGACGTTCATTTGGCCTCCATTAGTGGAGGCACAGACATTGTGTCTTGCTTTGTAGGCGGTAATCCGATGTTGCCAGTCTATTCTGGGGAAATACAAAGTAAGTGTCTTGGAGTGGACGTAGATGTATTTGATGAAAAAAGCCAGAGCACGCTAAAGAAAGGAGAGCTGGTATGCAAATCACCAATTCCATCTATGCCGATAGGGTTTTGGGATGACTTAAATAAAGAGAAATATATAAAGTCATACTTTGCAAAATTTAATAATATATGGACACAAGGTGATTATGCCAAAATATCTGAAAATAATGGAATAGTCATTTATGGACGTTCGGACTCAACATTAAACCCTGGCGGAATTAGAATTGGTACTGCCGAAATATATAGGTCTGTCGAGCAAATAGATGAAATTGTTGAATCTATTGTAGTTGGTCAGTCCTGGGACAATGATACAAGAATTATTCTATTCGTGAAACTCCAAAATGATATTGAACTTGATCAGGCTATTATTGATAAAATTAAAAATAATATTAGGTCTTCTAATTCTATAAGGCATGTACCAGAAAAAATTATTAAAGTAAGTGATATACCTAGAACAAGAAGTGGCAAAATAGCAGAAATCACTGTGAGAGATATAATAAATGGCATAAAAGCAAAGAATTTAGAGGCTTTAGCCAATCCAGTTTGTTTATCTGAATATGAAAATATTGAAGAATTAAATAATTAGTTTTATATTTTTTTATGGATTTTGATTATGACTCAAAAGAAATAAGGTTTTCTGTTGGAGATGAGCAATATAAGCTTCACCCTTTATGGGTGAGAGAAAGGTCATTAGAGGAAGGTGCGGTTGATCAAAACTCATTACAAAGACTTTATGACCCAGAGAAAATTTCTGAAAATTTAGAAATTAAGGAAGTAAACAAATTAGAAAAAGATAAACTGTTAATTAAATTCTCAGACAATCATGTAGCTAAGTATTGTATTAAAAACTTGATTAAAGAGATCAAGAGGGCAAAAGGACTTCCAGATAAAGTTTTTTGGAATAAAGAGAATATCTCACTTAGAAAGTTTAAATTTGATTATAGTAAAAATGAAAATAAACAAATTTATGAGATATTAGAATATTATCATAGATATGGATTTGCAATTGTAAGCAAACTCAAACCTGAAGATGGTGAGATTATAAATTTTGCAAAAAAAATTGGATATATAAGAGAAACTAATTTTGGAAAATTGTTTAATGTTAAGTCTCAAAAGCAACCAAACGATTTAGCATATACATCTATTGAATTAGAGTCTCATACTGATAATCCATATCGAAAACCAGTACCTTCAATTCAATTTTTATTTTGTATTCATAATAGCTGCCAAGGAGGCGACTCAACTATTGTAGATGGGTTTAAGGTTGCAGAGGATTTAAAAAATGAAAATCTAAATGCGTTTAATACTCTTACAAATACTCTAATCAATTTCAAATTTAAAGACAAAGATGCTATCCTAGAAAAGACAGGTAAGATTATAAAGTTGAGTGAGCGTGGAGAGTTAAAGCAAATAAAGTATAGTAACAGACTAGATTTTGTTTTTTATCAAGAACCTAAAAAACTCGATGAATTTTACGCAGCAAAAAGAATTATGCATCAAATGATAAATTCATCGAAATATTTATTTAAGTTTCGCCTTGAGCCTGGAGACCTAATTATTATGAATAATTATAGAACACTTCATGGCAGAACAAGCTATAATACGGCTGAAGGTACTAGATGGCTTCAGGGATTGTATATTGATCATGATTCTGCGGAAAGTAAATTTAAATTGTTGTCGGAGGAAATATAAATGAAAAAAGTTAAATTCACGCAGATGAAAGATGGCACAAAAGAAGATTATGATCTTTTAAGTAAATATGAAGAAAAGTTTTCAAAAGATCTTCCTGATAGAGTATTAGAAGCTTTGAAAAATTTAGATAGTTCAGTTGATGGTTATCAAGTTACAAGGTTAGAGCATTCACTTCAATCAGCAACTCGTGCCGAAAAAGACGGAGCAGATGAAGAAATGGTAGTGGCAACTCTTATACACGATATTGGAGACAATCTTGCCCCCCATAACCATAGTCAGCTTGTTGCCTCAGTTTTAAGGCCCTATGTCTCAGAGAAAATATATTGGATCATACTTCACCATGGCATATTTCAAGAATATTACTATGCTCATCATATAGGTGGAGATCGTAACGCTAGAGATAAATTTAAAGATCATCCTTACTACCAAGATGCCGTAGATTTTTGTGAAAAATGGGATCAAAAGTCATTTGACCCAAATTATGAGTCTTACTCTCTTGAATATTTTGAACCAAAAGTTAGGAAGCTGTTCTCCAAGGAGCCAAATTTTTAGGCAATTTTTTTCACAATAACGTTTCCTACAGAATAACCAGCTCCAAAAGAGCAAATAATTGCAAGCTCGTCTTTTTTTAGTGACTTATTGTGTTTGTGAAATGCAATTATAGAACCTGCAGAGCTTGTATTGGCATATTCGTCGAGTACGACGGGAGCAAGACTTCTAGATGCTTCTTTGCCGAGTACATATTTAGAGATAAGAACATTCATATTTTCATTTGCCTGATGCAAATACATACCTTTTAAATCTTCAGCAGCGAGCTTATTTTCTTCTAAATGATCCTTTATTAAATTTGATACTTTAGGGATAACTTCTTTGAATACTTTCCTTCCATTTTGATGGAATAATTTATCCGCCTCACCAACTCCTTCAGGAGAAGAGCTGTTAAGAAATCCATAATTGTTTCTTATGTTATTAGAAAACTCTGTGAGGAGCTTTGTTCCAAGTATTTCATATGAGTTATTTTTATGCATATCCTCACTCATTCTTTCTAAAACCACTGCTGTTGCAACATCTCCAAATATAAAATGACAGTCTCTATCTTTAAAATTTAAATGACCAGTGCATATCTCTGGGTTAACCATTAAGGCTGATTTAATACTCCCACTCTTTATCATATCAAAAATGGTTTGAATTCCAAAAGTAGCTGAGGAACAAGCTACATTCATATCAAATGCGAATCCCTCAATACCTAATTCATTTTGAATCTCGATTGCAATCGCTGGGTAGGCACGTTCTAAATTCGAGCATGCAACAATGACTGCATCTATCTCTTTAATATCAATTTGTGAATTTTTTATTGCCTCTTTTGCAGCAATTACCCCCATTTCAGCAAGATTAGATATCTGATCTTCAGATCTTTCATTAAGTCTTGGACGCATAAAAGATGTGTCCAAAATTCCTGATTTGTTTTGAACATATCTAGATTTTACACCTGACGCTTTCTCAATAAACTCTGCACTAGACTTTTCTAGTGGTTCCACACTTCCATTATTTATATCTGCAGAGTTAGATGAATTGTATTCATCTACATACTTATTGTATGAGTCGACTAATTCTTCATTGGAAATTTTTTCTTGAGGAGTGAATAGCCCTGTTCCAGATATTTGTACTCTAAACATAAAATTAAGTATACTTAATGGAAACTGATTGTGGCAATTAACTTTTTTAACTGATTATTACAAGGTATAACTGACCCCGTAATGAGGCCAGTTAAATATCTTTATATTCCAGGAATATAAGGAACACCATCGCCTTTAACCGTCTCATTTATACTTTGTAAAGTAGTACAAGCTGAAATCATGAAACTAAAAGCTAAAACTGTAAGAGTAGTACGCATGCTTATTCTCCTTTTGATTTATTGATACTATATTTATTTCAATGCCAAATACAATTAATATATCAAAAAATATGAGATTCTTTGTTTATATCATTGGAACAAAACACCCGAAAGTAAGAACATATGTAGGCTGGAGTAATGATGTTGAAAAAAGACTTAAAGCACATAATAACTCTAAAGGAGCAAAGTTTACAAGAGGCTCTAAATGGAAATTATTATATCAAGAGGAATTATCTTCTAAGTCAGAAGCAATGAGGAGAGAGATATATTTAAAAAAAGATAGACAATTAAGATCTCAGCTTAGAAATTTAATTTGAAATACCATAATTGCTTCGACCTTTCTTTCTTAGTCCATAGGGACCAGCGATATAGATAGTGACTGGCTTGATGCCAGGCTTTAAGTCAACTCTGTGCAAGTTATCAGCACTTCTAAAACCAACATAGAATCTGTCTCTCCAGATTTTATTTTTATTTTTATCTGTCTCCCAGTACCCTCCACTTATTATAATTGTAATATATGGAAAAGGATGATTATGAAGGCCTACACCATGATCATCATCTAAAATATGATGTATTAATATATTAAATGGAAACCAGCGTGGTCTTTTTCTGAATAAAAGATAATATCTTGCTGTCCAAGGCTTTGCTAAGCAATATTCAGGATGTGATGGACCTCTATCCATAACAACCTTTTTCCTGCCTAATTTTTCTAGTATCTTAAGTAAAAGCATGTTACTTGAAATAATAATATAGATGCGTCCATAGCTCAACTGGATAGAGCATCAGACTTCGGATCTGAGGGTTGAGGGTTCGAATCCTTCTGGGCGCACCAAGAAAAATATGAAGATATACAAACCATTTGGACCAACAATTGGAAAAACAAAACTGACACTAAGTGCAGTTGCTCGTTTAAACAAATTTTCTGAACAAGTGTCTAATAATAAAAGGCTTTTGAAAAGATATGACTATGACCACAGATTAGTGGGAAGCATGAAGCAGCAGTTTAGGATACCCTCAAGAATCTTAAAAATTGGAATTGAAAAACAGATTATTAAGTCTGTAAAAGATTATTATGATAAAACACTTAATATTAAAGTTAAAAAAATAAGAATTGAAAAAGCTTGGATCGTCAGCCAATTTGCTGGAGATTTTAATCCACCACATTTACATAGAGGTAATATTAGTGGAGTAGGTTATTTAAAGATACCGAGCTCAATTAAGCGTAATAAAGAAAAAGATTTAGCAGGGTTAATTTCTTTCTTTGATGGTCGAGTATCTCTTCCAAGAAATAGCCCACCGCTTGTGAAACACAGAGAGACTTTTAAGCCCAGAGTAGGAGATTTATACATATTTCCATCATTTCTAATGCATGACGTCCACCCTTTTAGAGGAGATGGTGAAAGAAGGTGCTTTTCTTTTAATGCATTTGTTGATGCATAAGTCTTAATCAAGCAGAAAATTTTTTTTTAAATTATTTTCAAGCGATTTTTTTGAAATTGAACCTCTTCTTAAGAGATTTATTTTGTCTTTATTCACTTCGACCAGCGTTGATTCTGAAAAGCTCATTCTGTAACGACTACTTATCGCATGCGTAACATCATCACTATGAAGTAGGCTAAGATCATAGATATTATTACTATTCTTTTCCTGATGAATATTTGCACTGGTAGTTGCTAGTGGCTTATTAATGACCTTAAGTAAGTTCATAACATCTTTATTTTTTGGAATACGAATACCTATTTTTGAAAGTCTTTTATCACCGTTATAAATATTTCTATTTTTTTTTCTAAGTATTAGCGTAAGGGGTCCAGGCCAGTAATGGGTTGCCAAGAACGCCTCAATATCATTGAAATATGCATATTTTTTTGCTTCTTTTATGGACTTTACAAATAAAATAAGTGGATAGGTTTTTGGTCTTTTCTTAATTCTAAAAATATTTTCAACCCCTTTCTCATTCGTTGCATCTGCTGCAATACCATAAACAGTGTCCGTTGGTATAATTATTGTTTTACCATTCAGTAGACTTCTAGCAGCTAATTTAATAGAGTTTATACTGGCTTTAATAACTTTTTTTGAATTCATTTATGACACAAACTTTTGTATATTTTGACGACTGTTTTAAAGGTCACGTACAATCTTTGGATTATCCTGAGTGTTCCGATCGTGTTCAAAATATCATTGAACTAATAAATAAAGAAGAGTTTAAAAATATATTAATTAAACAACCTAATAAAATAGAGCAATCACTTATTTTTGCTGCCCATGAAGAGAAATTTGTTAGAGAAACTCTGGCAAGATTTCCATCTGATGATCAAATAGTTTTCTTGGACCAAGAAACTCCAGTTTCAAAAGGTTCTCTGGATGCAACCTTAAGAGCCGCTGGAGCGGGAATAGATGCTGCAGATGCTATAATGAGCAATAGTAGTCATAATGCCTTTTGCATTGTAAGGCCGCCTGGACACCATGCATGCTATGATCGATCAATGGGCTTTTGTGTTTTTAACAATGTTGCAATTGCTGCAAATTATTTAATTAACAAGTATAAGTTTCAAAATATAGCCATTATTGATTTTGATGTTCACCATGGAAATGGTACTCAAGATATATTCTATAATAATTCAAAAGTAACCTATTATTCAACGCATCAGTATCCCTTATATCCTGGCACAGGCGATGTAAATGAAATTGGAGTAGGTAATATTGTTAATGTTCCACTCACATCAGGAACAAATTCAGATCAGTATCAGCAGATATTTAATGAAAGAATTTTAAAAAAATTAGAAGAACAAAGGCCAGATTTCCTTGTAATTTCTGCTGGGTTTGATGCGCATACAGAAGATCCTCTCGCCTCGCTAGATCTTGTTGAAAATGATTTTAGGCTAATTACTAGCAAGTTAAGAGAAATTGCCAATAAATATTGTGGAGGAAAAATAATATCGATGCTTGAAGGTGGTTATGATATAAAAGCTTTAGAAAATTCAATGATTACGCATCTAAGTGAGCTCCAAAAATGAGTAAAATTCCTGAGGAAATAAATAAATTATCTTTTGAAAAAGCAATGGAAGAACTATCTGAAATTGTAGATAATCTTGAAAGTGGGAATATAGATTTAGAAAAATCTATTGAGTACTATACCAGAGGATCACATCTTAAATCTCATTGTCAAAAGAAATTAGATGAGGCAGTCCTTAAGCTCGACGAAATTAAAGTATCACCTGATGGAAAAATTTCAAAAAAAAAGTGAATGAGGCATCAGACCATTAAAAAAGATTTGAGAAGTTTTAGCAAAGAATTTAATCCGTTTCTAAAAAAAAAATTTATTATAGATAATAATACTTTAAATCAATCAATAAAATATTCGATAAATTCTGGTGGTAAAAGATTTAGGCCATATTTGGTTTATATATTTGGCAAAGAATTTCAATTACCAAAAAAAATAATTTTAAATTTAGGTTCTGCTATTGAAATGCTGCATAACTATTCATTAGTTCATGACGATTTGCCATCTATGGATAATGATAAATATAGGAGAGGGAAGAAAACAACTCATTACAAGTATAATGAATTTACAGCCATTCTTGCTGGTTGTGGGCTTCTGACAAAATCTTATTTAACTATAGCGAGTAAGGAATTTAATTTAAGTGGAGATAAAAAAATAAAACTGATACAGTTATTGAGTGAATTTTCAGGAGAAAGAGGTTTATTATTAGGACAATATATTGATTTAAGCTCTTCAAATACAAAATTAGGAGAAAGGATTAAACTTAATCAACTTAAAACTGGAATGTTAATGTCATTTTGTTGTCAGGCAGTGGCAATATCTGCAGGAAAGAGTAAAAAAATTGAAAAATCTCTTGCTGATATAGGTATGTATATTGGTGAAATTTTTCAAATAAATGATGATTTTGAAGACTTTCCACGTATGTCAGCGAAAAATAAAAAGTTTTTTGAGAACTACAAATTAAAACTTTCTGAAAAAATTTTTAAAACTTTCAAAAAAATAAATCTTAAAAATAAGAAAACTTATTTACTTATTGAATATTTATTAGATCTTAAAGTTTAACCACATTGAGCTTTATTACGCATGATATGATCAGCTAGAACACATGCTGTCATTGCTTCAGCAATAGGAACTGCTCTTAAACCCACGCATGGATCGTGCCTTCCTTTTGTGGATATGGTGGTATTTTTTAATTTGTTGTTAATTGTCTTTTTTGTTTTTAAGATTGAAGATGTTGGTTTCACCGCAATACTTATATTAATATCTTGACCACTTGAAATGCCTCCTAAAATGCCACCAGAATTATTCGATGAAAAGGAAATTTTCTTATTTTTAACTCTTATTTCATCTGAATTTTCATCACCAGAGATTTCAACAGACTCATTTCCTAGGCCAATCTCAACTCCTTTAATCGCGTTGATGCTCATCATTGCAGATGCTAATTCAGCATCTAATTTGCCGTA
>CACLBX010000006.1 GCA_902605215.1 uncultured Pelagibacteraceae bacterium | reverse complement strand
CGCCGAGTTTGGTCTCATTGGTGAAACGGCGCACCAGATAGATGAGCACGTAAAATTACAAGATATTAAAAACCTTAAAGATATTTATCTACTTATCTTGAATAAATATTTTAACTAGCTTAATTACCAAATTCTAATAGTAAACTTACTTGGGTATAATCAAGAGCATTAAGAATATTGTTAGTGCTATATCTAACTTAATAGGCGACGGGTTAAAGTTCCATTTAGTTCCAAACATAATAAAACCTTAGAGAATTGGGCCAAAAATTAAGAAAATGAAGTAGGCAACTATTAATCCAGGAAAGTACTTGAGCGAATAATTAAAGCTTTTTTCAATTTTTTTCTTCATGCGATCTGTTTATTTATTTTCTAAATGTTTTTACAGAAAATTAGTCTGTCAATTTGGCAAATGCATGAAATTAAATAATTTCGTCATTTATGTAAGTTGACCTCATGTTTGATGAAATGTACAGCGACAATGCTCAAATTAGGGAGCATTATTTAAAAGTAAATTCATGGCTGAGAACCATGTCGTCTACAATCATTACAAAGAAAAATATTGAAGCAGAAAGTCACTTTAAAAGAATTGGAATTACATTCTCTGTTCAAGATGAAACAATGTCAGAAAGGATTATACCTTTTGATCTAATTCCAAGAATATTAACAAATTTAGAATGGTCTCGAATTGAAAAGGGAGTAATTCAAAGAACTAAAGCATTAAATGCTTTCCTAGCAGATATTTATAGTAAGGGTGAGATATTCAAAGCAAAAATAATTCCTGAAGAATTGGTTTATAAAAAAGCCTCATTTGATCAATCGATGATCAACTTTTCTCCCCCAAGAAAAATCTATAGTCCGATTATAGGCGTAGATTTAGTTAGAACAGGTAAAGATAATTTCTATGTACTAGAAGATAACTGCAGAACTCCATCTGGTGTTTCTTACATGCTCGAGAATAGAGAAATTATGATGAAAATGTTTCCAGATTTATTCCATACAAATCGGGTTATGCGAGTTGACGATTATCCAACAAGACTATTGCAAACATTGATGAGCTTAGCTCCAAAAAAATGCGATAGCTCTATACCTACAGTTGTTTTGCTTACCCCTGGGCATTTAAACAGTGCATATTATGAACACACGTTTTTATCAGATCAAATGGGCATTGAAATGGTTGAAGCATCTGATCTTTATGTTGAAAACGATTTAGTTTATATGAAAACTGTTGATGGTCCTCAGAAAGTGGACATAATTTATAGACGGATTGATGATAATTATCTTGATCCACTTTTCTATAACCCTAACTCAGTTATAGGTGTTCCTGGTATTATGCATGCCTATCGCACAGGGGGGGTTAACATATGCTCGGCGCCAGGTTGCGGTATTGCTGACGATAAAGCCATTTACATTTACGTACCCGAAATGATTAAGTTTTATCTTGGTGAGAACCCAATTCTCGACAATGTTGAAACATGGAGATGTGAAAAAGATGATGAGTTAAAATATGTTTTAGATAATATAAGCAATTTGGTTGTGAAGGAAGTCGATGGTTCTGGTGGCTACGGTATGCTAATCGGGCCTAAGTCAACAAAGGAAACTATTCAGGAGTTTTCATCAAAGTTAAAAAACAACCCCAGAGGTTATATTGCTCAGCCAACATTAGATCTATCTTCTTCACCTACGCTAATAGACAATGAAATTACAGGCAGACGCGTTGATCTGAGGCCTTTTTGTTTAATGGGAAAAAAAATTCAATTATGTCCGGGAGGACTAACAAGGGTTGCTCTCAATAAGGGGTCATATGTTGTTAATTCATCACAAGGAGGAGGGGTAAAGGATACTTGGGTCCTAGCTGATTAATAAATGCTAAGCAGAACTGCAGAAAATTTATATTGGATTAGTAGATATATGGAACGAGCTGAGACAATGGCACGCCTTCTTGATGTTGGCTATCGCATGTCACTTTTCCCAAACCCTAAAGGCTATCATAATGAGTGGGACTCAGTTCTTTCAGCTGCTGGTGCTGCTCAAGGTTATTTTGCTAAGCACAAGGAAATAAATCAGGAAAAAGTTGAAGATTATCTTTTTTTTGATGAAGACAATCCCTCTTCTGTTTACAGTTGTATATTAAAGGCACGAAACAACGCTCTTGTTGTAAGAACGGCATTCACTCCTGAAGCATGGATAGCAATTAATAAATCATACCGGGAAATGTTAGATTTTAAAAAAAATAAATATTCAAGATCTGACCTTCCAAATTTCACTGAGTGGACAATACAACAAGTAAACATGTTTAGGGGGTCGGCTAACTCACTGTTAAGAAATGACGGCTATCACTTTATTTTCTTAGGAACTTTCATTGAAAGAGCGGATAACTCTGCAAGGTTACTTGACGTCAAATATTTCGTACTCTTGCCTACTGCTGATTATATCGGTGGAAATTTAGATAACCTCCAGTGGATTATATTACTAAGATCTTTGTCCTCTTTTAGGGCGTTTCGATGGGCTTACGAGGGAGATGTTACAGCCACAAAAATAGCTCATTTCTTTATTCTTAACAACGATTGCTCTCGCTCACTAAGCTTTTGTACAAACAATATTGTTTATCACTTAAATAGTTTGAAATGTAATCCTGATAAAATAACAGACATATACTCTGGATTAAAAGATGTTCACAATTCAATTAAAACTGAGACGGTCGATACAATAATTGATTTTGGGCTGCATGAATATGTAACAAACTTTGTTTCCAAAATTTCTTATTTAGACAATCAAATACAAAATCATTTTTTTAAATAATATGTTGCTCACAGTAAACCATACAACAAACTACAACTACGATGACAATCTTATAGGTTTAATGCAAACCACGAAGTTGATCCCTTCTCCCTATAACGGCCTAAAGATAATTGAATGGGACGTAACTCGTAATTCTGAAAAAGGTGGGGAAATATTTAAAGATGCTGAAGGAAATAATATTATAAATTTTAAAAGTAATGACTCAGACAAAATAATTAACTTTACTGTAATTGGTAAAGTTGAAACCTTTAACACAGACGGAATTTATAATAGTAAAAACGACAAAATTAGTCCTTTGGTCTATTTGCGTAATACAAATTTAACACAGCCAAATAAAGAAATATTAGATCTTGCATCAGACGCAAAAGGTAAATTTGAAAATTCTGAAACATTAAAAATTGCTCATAGTATTCTTGCATTAGTTTCTGATCAAATAAGTTATGTCCCCTACACTACAAATACTCATACAACTGCTGCCGAAGCTATGAGTCAAAAAAAAGGGGTCTGCCAAGATCAAGCACATATAATGATCTCAGCTGCCAAAGCTCTAGGTATTCCTGCAAGATACGTAAGTGGTTATATGCACAAAAATCAAAATGACTCGAAATTTCAAGCAACACACGCTTGGGCTGAGCTTTATATCAAAGATATTGGTTGGATTGGTTTTGACCCAACAAACCAATGTTGTCCTGATGAAAGATATATTCGAGTATCTTGTGGATTAGATGCAAGTTTTGCAGCACCAATACGTGGTGTCTATTATGGCAATAGTATTGAGAACCTGGATATACATGTTCAAACGATTGAAAATTCCCCCCAATAATTAAGAGGTCTTAGAAAGGCCTCTTAAACTTAATATTTTACTTCCATAAAATATAATCCATCTGGAGGAGCAACGGCCCCACAACGAGATCTTTCTTTTGAGCTAAGAGCATCACCAAAGTCATTTACTGACCAGCTTCGCTCACCAACTAACTTAAGACTGCCAACAATTGATCTAACTTGATGATGTAAAAAAGATTTTGCAGAAAATCCAAAATAAATATTTTCATCTGATTTAGTAATTTTAAGACTATCAATTGTTTTTACAGGACTGTCTGATTGACAATGAGCAGATCGAAAAGTTGTAAAGTCGTGCTTTCCTTCAATTAATGAAATACACTCCTTCATCGGATCGATTTTTATATCCTTATGTACATGCCATGCTCTCCCCTTTTCAATTGTTAGGGGAGATTTTCGATTAACTATTCGGTATAAATATTTTCTTTGAAGTGCATTAAAACGAGCATGAAATTGATTATCCACTTCATCAACATCCAAGATAGCTATTGGAAAAGGGCGAAGATGGTCGTTGAGTGCATTTTTAATTACAAACGGTTCAAGCTCTTTGGTATTAATATCGAAATGGGCAACCTGCCCCATAGCATGAACACCTGCATCTGTTCTTCCAGCTCCAAATATAGTGATGGCTTCACCGAATATATTTTTAATTGAATCTTCAATTGCCCCTTGTATTGATTGACCATTTTCTTGTCTTTGCCAACCAATAAACGGTGTACCATCATACTCGATTTTAATTTTGTATCGTTTCATTCAAGTATTGAACCTACTGATATTTTATTGCCCAGTAAAAATTCATCTATACCACAACTTTGTTTGCCTTCTACTTTTAAAGTTAATGGTCTAATTGATTTATTCCCACAACCAATACTCAGATCTTCTTTAACAATTTTTCCTGGTTCGGCATCAATATCAACTTCGATTGCTTTTAATATTTTCACTCTTTTATTATTCCACATAAACCAGGCACCTGGATTAGGATTGTACGCATTAATGCGTCTTACTATTTTTATTGCATCTTCTTTCCAATCTATCTTAGTTTCTTGTTTTGAAATTTTTTCTGCATAACAAGCCAGATTATCATCTTGCTTCTGCATATTAATTTTGAATAAAGAGTCTTTAAAAAATATTTCAAATAAATCAGCTCCCATTAATGAAAGTCTTGTTTCTAATTCTGTATAGTTTTCTGAAATATTAATTTTGAGTTTATCTTGCAAAGCAATATCTCCAGTATCAAGACCCTTATTCATCTTCATAATAGTCACTCCAGTTGCTTCATCTCCCTCAATCATCGACCTCTGAATAGGCGCCGCCCCTCTCCACCTTGGTAAAATAGAAGCATGGAGATTGTAACAACCATATTTTGGAAGATTAAGAATTTCTTCAGGCAGTATAAGTCCATAGGCAATAACAATTATAAAATCAAGATTCATTTCTTTTATGAACTTAATTTCTTCAATTGAGCGTAATTCTTTTGGTGAGTATACATTTAAATTATTGTCCTCTGCATATAGGGCTACTGGTGACTTAGAAATTTTCATTCCACGATTAGCTTTTTTGGGAGGTGATGTGTAAACACCTATAAGCTCATGCCTACTCGTAGTTATCTTTTTTAAGGTGGGTATACCGAAAGGGGCTGTTCCCAAAAAAAGAATTCTAAAATTAGTCATTTTGATTAAGCGACGATACGCTCTTTACTTGAATGTTTTTTTGACTTGATTAATTTTTTTACAATCATATTTTTTTTCAAATTTGATAAATAATCAATAAATAGAATGCCTTCAAGATGATCCATTTCATGTTGAATACAGGTAGCGAGAAGTCCCTCAGCATGTAATGTTGATTTCTGCCCATTGTAGTCCAAGTAATTTACTTCACATTCCTCTGGTCTATCAATTTCAGCATACTGATCAGGAACTGAAAGGCACCCCTCCTCATATGTTGAAGTAATCTTTGTCTTTACTTTGATTTCAGGATTAACAAAAAAATATGGTTCTTTCTTTCCGTCTTCATTTCTCCAGCTGATATCCATCACTATTACTCTCAAAGGAACTCCAATTTGTACAGCGGCTAAACCAATACCAGGAGCGTCATACATAGTATCAAGCATGTCATCCATTAATACTTGGATATCTTTAGTCACTTCCTTCACCGGATTTGATATCTGCTTTAAAAAAGGATCTGGAGCAGTAAGGATTTTCTTTATAGCCATAAAACTTTGATAGGCTAACTTAGTTACAAGGTCAAGATTGAATGGAAAAATGATTGGAAAACAGACACAACTAAATCTTCTGGCGCGCGCTTAAAGCAGCTGCGATAGTGCCTTCGTCCATATAGTCTAGTTCTCCACCTACTGGAACGCCATGTCCTAATCGGCTTACAACTATATCTTTTTGAGACAAAGTATCTGCAACATAATGCGCTGTAGTTTGGCCGTCTACGGTTGCACTTAGAGCTAAGATTACCTCTTCCACTTCATCACCTCTCAACCTATCGTTTAGTTTTTTTAAATTAAGATCTTCAGGGCCTATACTATTTATTGCAGATAGATTGCCTCCAAGAATATGGTACATCCCGTTAAATACTTCCGCTTTTTCTAGTGCCCATAGATCAGCAATATTCTCTACTACACAAATTTGTTTTTTTGAACGTTTGTCATCATAGCAAATACTACATGGGCTATGCAGATCGATGTTGCCACATACTTCACACGTGATAATTTTTTCACTGGATGATAGAAGTGACTCCGCCAGAGGTATCATTAACTGTTCCTTTTTTTTCAAAAGGTGTAAAGCAGCCCTGCTTGCTGACTTTGGGCCAAAGCCTGGCAACTTACTAATTAATAATATCAGTTTATCAATTTCTGGATTGGATGATCGGGATCGCATTTTAAAAAGGTAGTTTCATTCCTGGGGGAAGCTTTAATCCTCCAGTAACTGAACTCATTTCATCAGCTATCTTCTTTTGTATTTTTTCTTTAGCATCATTAAATGCTGCCATAATAAGATCTTCTAATATTTCTTTTTCATTTTTATCAATGACACTGTCATCGATGTTGATTGAGGTTACATTGTTCTTTCCATTAATTGTAACCTTTACAATTCCTCCACCAGCAACACCTTCTGCCTCAAGTGTCTCAACTTTCTGTTGTGCGTCTGCCATTTTCTGTTGCAGCTCTTGGGCTTGCTTGATCATATTATTAAAATTATTCATGCTTCTATTCTTCTAAATTCTCCACCTTTGTGCCAGGAAAAAAATCAACGATTTCCTTCAGTTTTGGATCCATTTCTTTGGTTTCTTTAACTTTTATACTCTCTACGTTATTGGCCTCACTTTCAACCAAATTGTTTAAACCCCCAATCAACTGATCGGGTTTTGGAATATCATTTAAATAAATAATTCTAATTATCAGCATTTCGAGAGCAGAAATTGGAGAAAATGATTCTGATACCTCACCCAGTCCTTTATTTAGCATTTGCCAAAACATTGAAAGTGTTGGTAAATCAACATTATCTGCTATTTCCTTAACTTCTTTATACTCCGCTTCAGTCAGCGAGTTTTTAACACCTTGATCAGCATTTATTTTAACCATTGAGATGTCATGAATGGATGAAATTAAATCACGAACAATCACAGATGGATCAGCTCCATTATCATAAAAAGAATTGATCGTTTCAATACACTTGACGGTCTCACCTGAAGTCAACAATTTTATAAAATCAATTATTTCAGTAGGATCATTCAACCCTATCATTTCTTTTACTTTATTTTCTGTTAACTCTTTATCCGAAAATGTAATTGATTGATCTAAAATTGATAATCCATCTCGAACTGAGCCGTCAGCTGCTCGTGCAATAATTTTTAAAGATCCCTCATCAAATTGTACAGTTTCCATATCACAAATCTTTTTTAGGAATACAATCAATTCTTCAGGCTCAACTCGTTTAAGATCATATCTTTGACATCTAGATAAGATTGTTGTTGGGATCTTTCTTACTTCAGTTGTAGCAAAAATAAATTTAACATGTGGCGGTGGCTCTTCTAAAGTCTTAAGCAATCCATTAAAAGCTGCCGTAGATAACATGTGAACTTCGTCGATAATATAAACCTTATACTTCGAAGATACAGGTGAGTATTGAACTCCTTCAATCAACTCTCTTATGTCAGCAATACCTGTTCTAGACGCTGCGTCCATTTCATATACATCAACACTCCTCGACTCTGTTATGGCAATACAATTTTCACAAACACCACATGGCTCTTTTTCATCATTTGAATTTATATTCATACAATTTAATGATTTAGCAATGATCCTTGCTGTTGTAGTTTTTCCAACACCTCTTACCCCTGTAAGCAAATACGCATTGGCAATACGATCTGTCTCAATTGCTTTTTGAATAGTTTGAGACATGAGGTTTTGACCAATAAGTTCACTAAACTTTAATGGTCGATATTTTAGAGGAATTGGTAAGTTTTTTTGTTCTGACATCTATCTATATTAATTCTGTGGGAGATCAAAGTAACCCAAATATCATCGTTGCGGCTGCTTCTTTTCAGACCTGACCGGATTGGCGAATAACTTGTCTACTCAATCTCCCAAAATATTGTAGCATACGATCATTAAATGTTGTTTATTAAATAAATAAATTCATGAGTAAAATTGTATTTGCAAATAATCCTCTAGATAGAATGTCTAGCATAAGAAGTGACGAAGAGTGGCAAAAAACCTCTATGAGCAGCTCTAATGCAAGATATATTATTTTTGACTCTGGCAAGCCTCTCATTCAAGTAAGCAAAGAGCCAGGAAGTAATTCTACAATATATTTAGCTAAGTTCGACTCGATTAAGAAACACTTTGAAGCCTGTCAGATTATCTTTCTCGGTGAAATGAAAAATATAAAATATTACGCTATAGATATTACTAAGGAGCGTACTCACTTTGATATAGAAATCTTTATAGGATGTAAATTTATCGATTTAAGATCTATTGCTCAAAGTCTGTCACCTGAAGATACAGGAATTCTTGCTCAAGCCAAATCAATGGTGGAGTGGAATGCTGTTAATATTTTTTGTAGTCGGTGTGAAAATTCAAAACTCAAAACAGTGGATGCTGGCTCTAAAAAAGTTTGTGTTAACTGCAAAACCGAATTATTCCCTCGCGTGGACCCTGTTGTTATCATGCTACCTATTTATAATGAAAAATGTCTTTTAGGACGTCAGTCGATTTTTCCCCCAAGAATGTACTCTGCTCTGGCTGGCTTTCTCGAACCAGGAGAAACCATTGAGGATGCAGTTATAAGGGAAGTGAAAGAAGAAGTTGGCCTTAATGTAAATAGTGTTGAGTACAAATTTACGCAGCCATGGCCTTTTTCTTCACAGTTGATGATTGGATGCTTTTCAAATGTAGATGATGACAAAACTAATTTAGATGAAGATGAGATTGAACATGCGGTTTGGTTATCTCGTGAAGACATAAATAGAATTTTTGTTGGCAAAAGTCCTGATAGAATCTGGATACCTCCTGCTATGGCTGTAGCACATCAACTTATTGTTGAATGGTTACACAGTAAATAAATTATTGGTTCCTATAAGAATGCTTTGGGTAAACACCAAGAACCTGAAGTTTTTCTGTATAGAATGACAACTCTTCAAGAGCTCCTTTAACAGAACTATCATCGACATGACCATCAAGATCAATATAAAACTGTGCTTTGTTGAAATCACCGTCAACAATAAAGCTCTCAAGCTTTGTTAAGTTTACTCCGTTAGTCGCAAAGCCTCCAAGTGCTTTATATAACGCCGAAGGAACACTTCGAACTTCAAAAATACAACTAGTTAAATATGATTTGCTTGTATCTCTTTTTTGTTGTGCGCCTTTTGACATAATGAGAAATCGTGTTGTGTTGTGCTTCATGTCTTGAATATCTGACTCTAAAATCTCTAATCCATAAATTTCTGCAGCTAAGTGAGAGGCGATTGCAGAGTCCTCATTCTTGCCTGCCTCACTTATATATTTAGCTGACCCAGCAGTATCAGCCATAACGATAGGCTTAAGGTCTAATCTTTGTATTGCTGTCTGACATTGGCCAATTGCCATCGAATGACTTCTTACAAATTTTATTTCATCAATGGAAGTTCCTTTTTTGGCAAGCAGCTGATGCCTTACTTCCTGGAAATGTTCAGCATAAATTTTTAGATCATAATCTCCTAGTAAGTAATGAATATCAGCTACTCGACCAGCGACCGAGTTCTCAACTGGTATCATTGCTAAATCTGCTTCATCTTCTCTAACACAATTTAATGCTGCCTCAAAAGTTCGACAGGGCACTGAATCATAGTCTGCCATAGCTTCATTGCATGCTAAATGCGAGTAAGCCCCTAATTCACCTTGGTAAGATATTTTTTTCATCACTTTATAATCTTTTTAATTTCTTCTAAATCATCAGGAGTGTCAACTCCCAAAGGCAAAAAGTCAATTAAACCAACTTTTATTTTTATATTATTATCTAAAGCTCTTAATTGTTCGAGCTTTTCATTATTCTCTCTTTCCGTCTGAGATAAAGTAACAAACTTTTTAAGAGTCTCTCTTCTAAATGAATAAATTCCAATGTGGTGATATAATTTATTTTCATCATAGTTATCATTCTTCCTTATGAAGTTTATCGCCAGAGTAGAATTTACATTTTCTTTGTAGTCACAAAATACTTTAACAACCTGATTTTTTTTAATTTCCGACTTATCCTTAAAAACGGATGCTAAGGTGCCCATTTCAGATCCCTCTTCTTCAATTAAACTGAGCACGGTACTGAGGGCTTGTGAATTGATTGTTGGAAGATCACCTTGTAAATTAATTACAAATTCTATCCTTTGATCTAGATCAAACTTATTCAAGGCCTCATATATTCGATCAGTGCCAGATGTATGTTTTGCTGATGTCATGCATGCATTGCCCCCCAATCCTTCAATTAAATTTTTAATGTCTACATTATCTGTAGCGACAAGAACCTCACCGAGTTGAGACAAAATAGCCTTTTCCCAAACGTGTTGGATCATTGGCTTGCCATTAATCTCAAGCAAAGGTTTATTTGGAAGTCTGCTTGCTTGAAGTCTTGCAGGTATAATAATTGCTGTATTTTCTTGGGTAATCATAATGATTTTATGCGACTAGAAGACGCATAATAACTTGAATAAATTAGAATAATGTTTAATTAATATCATATATTCAGCTAAAAAACATTATGGATTCATTTGAAATTAATAAAATAGTTGCCTGCATTTTAGTAGTAGCACTTGTCTTTATTGGTTTGGCTAATTTTAGTGAAATACTCTATCACGTCGATAAACCTAAGGTAGCCGCTTATCAAGTTGAAGGTGGCGATGAAATATTAATGGATGCAGCTGCAACTTCAACTGAGGCAGTTGTCCAAGCTCCCACGGAAGACCCTATTCAAGTTCTCCTTGCTAGCGCTGACCTAGATAAAGGTAAAAAAGTTTTTAAGAAATGTTCACAGTGTCACGTTATGGAAAATGGTGGAGCTAATAAAATTGGTCCAGGGTTATGGAATATTGTAAATAAGGATATTGGTTCAAAAGATGATTATAAATATTCCAGCGCAATGGCAGCTTTTGAGGGAGATTGGACATTCGAACAATTAAATAGTTATTTGATCAATCCAAAAAAATATATTAAAGGGACTAAAATGTCATTTGTTGGTCTTAAGAAAGCTAAAGACCGTGCAAATGTTATTCTTTATTTAAGAAGTTTTAGCGATAATCCCGCACCAATTGAATAGGTTAATAATTACTTAATATATTAATTGACTGCTGCAGGCTCTAAACCTTATTCTCATTTAGTATGACAAAAGAAAATGTTAGTTTATCAATTTATTTTGATAACAGAATGCTTCGCATTTTACTTTTGGGTGCTATCAGTGGTTTCCCATGGGTAATAATTGGCAGTGCACTTTCACTTTGGTTAAAAGACTTTGAACTTTCAAGAAGTACTATTGGATGGGCAGGTTTAATTTTTGGAGTTTATGCAATTAACTTTCTGTGGGCTCCTTTAATTGATAGAATAAAAATACCATTTCTAACAGATAAAATAGGTCATAGAAAATCATGGATAATATCTCTTCAATTCATAATCTTGTGCAGTCTTATTTGTTGGAGTTTTCTAAGTCCAATAAATAATCTTGAAGTTATTATTTTCTTAGGGTTATTAATTGCAATTTCGTCAGCATCACAAGATATAACAATTGACGCTCTTAGAATTGAACAAATATCTGCAAATGAAAAAGCATCAATGGCTGCAGGTGCATCGATTGCTGTAGTTGGATGGTGGACAGGTTATAAAATTGGAGGAATGTTAACGTTATTTGTTGCTGATTATTTAGAAGTAGTTGGATTTACAAATTACTGGCAGCTCACTTTTATATTTCTTTGCCTATTAATACTTTTATTTAATATTGGATTACTTTTTATTCCTGAAGATACATCTAATGATAGACAAAATGCTCAAAAGCAAGATCAAGATAATTTTAAAGCGGCTGGATTTTCGGCTTGGTTTATAAGCACAATTATCAGTCCACTAACTAGCTTCTTTAAAAAAAATGGTGTGACCATTAGCTTCTTAATTATTGGATTCATTTTTCTTTTTAAAATTGGTGAGGCTTTTCTTGGAAGAATGTCCATTATATTTTATGACGAGATGGGATTTTCAAAATCTGATATTGCAATTTATTCAAAAGGTCTCGGATGGATTACAACAATCACCTTTACTCTATTGGGGGGATGGTTTGCCATTAAATCAGGAGTTATAAAAGCCTTATTTATATCTGGGATAGCAATGGCTATCACAAATATAATGTTCAGCTTTATGGCATGGTCAGATAAGTCTGAATTATTATTTGCTGCTGCTGTACTTCTTGACGACCTTGCTGCTGCGTTTGCAACCGTTGCTTTTGTTACATTTATTTCTTTACTTGTTGACCGTACTTATACTGCAACACAGTATGCCCTTCTTGCCTCTCTTGGAACTGCTGGCAGAACTCTTATGGCATCCTCGTCAGGTTCGCTTGTAGATTGGCTGCAGGGTGATTGGGGGACATTCTTTATAATTACTGCCTTAATGGTAATACCTTCACTGCTACTACTCTGGTTTATAAGAAATAAATTTAACTTTAGTTAATCTAAAGTCTTCCCATTTTTTTTATTTTTCCATTTGTTTTGAATATTCTTTTTTTAGCTGTGCTTAATAACTCTATTGCTGTTTTCATATGATAAGCATTAGCATGGATGATATTCTTATTATCAATCATCATAGCTACATGGCCATCCCAAAAAATTAGATCTCCTGCCTTAAGTTTTTTTTCATGCATAATCTCTTTGGTTATGAAAATTTCTTGCATATCAGTATCTCTTGGAAATATTTTATTATTAATTTGTACTATATTTTGAATGAGTCCCGAGCAGTCTAACCCCATAGAGTCTCGACCTCCCCATAAATAAGGAGTATTTAAATACTGCTTTGCATATATCACTCTATTAAACCCCGCCTGATCAATAGCAGATAAATCACTTGTCGGACACCAACCAATACCATTGACAAGAGAAAATTTTCCTTTTATTTTTTTTACTTCTAAAACTGAATTAAAGCTTAAGTATAACAGATCTTTACTTTTGATATTAGGTTCTTTGTAAATGTAAGTTCGCAGAGATGTTACTTTATGAGTAGGCTTAAATAATTTTTTAGATAGATTAACTGTTGGTGTGTATCCTACATATTGGTCCCTTAATGATTGAACCCAAGACCAACCATTAGATACTTCATAAGCAATACACTCTTCTCCAAATAAAAGCTGAGTACTTAATTTAGATTTTTTATCTAAATATAAGGGCGCAAACGAGCAGACTACTGTGTACTTTGTTCCTTTTGAATATTTTGCTCTTTTAACAATATATCTATATGAAGAGGCGGCTAAATTACTTTTGATAGGCGTTATACGAGAGTCGAACTTCACTTTTATCTAAAGTGCGAGACCAAGATAAAGAAAAACGATTGTCATAACAGCTATGCCTCCAAAAATCATCGTAGCTCTAATGACAACATCCAATTCCCTAGCTGCAAACATATGATAAATAAGTGGGCCAACTAAAGGAATGAACATCAAAACAAGTGTCCAAGTTATTTTAGAAGGAATACTTCTATATTTGCCAATATGTAAGTCAAATAAGGCTGTTGCCGTCCAAGTGGCATACAAGAAGATCGGAAGATAATATCCATAAAAATTGAAAAAGAGCGATAAGAACGGAACATCCTCTAATGGAAAAAAAGTAACGCCTGGCATTTATTATTATCTCCTGATTACAGGTTAAACAATTAGAGGATTAGTTCAAATAGTTTCTAGCTTCTTGTGGCAGTTCTATTTCGTCTAAAACATACTCATATTGACTAAAAACCTCAACTGCAGGCTTAACTGAGCTCCATATTTTTGTAATAGGCAATGTAGTTTTATCATAACCAAGACTTTTTAATTCATCCATAATGGGCATATTAGGTTGGTTAGCAGGCGCTTCAAATGAACGCCAATCACCTTGATTATAGTTTCCATTACCAGTCTGAATTACACGTGCTAGAGAAGACCACATACCTGATAGATCCGCGCTTAAGGGAAAAAAGGAAGAGTCACATTTATTTAAAGTTTGTAAGCCAGGTGGAATTGATGTGTTGAAATAATTGTTTTCAAAACAATTACCTAAATTAGACAAGCCACTAGATGCAATATCGGCTCTTTTAGAATTTATAATTAAATTACTTTCAACCCGATTCCCATGAGCAGGCCAGTAATTCACATCTGCTGTTGCAGTTATAATAACTCCATAAAGATTATGATTGGCTATGACATTATTTTTGATAATGTTGTTATTTCCTCCTGCAATAACAACCCCATTGCCAAGCGATAAATTAGTTGATTGAGTAGCAGGAGCATCTAAGTTGTTATTATTTTCAATCAGATTTCCGATAATAAAAGTTTCTCTTTCTGGAGGTAGAAGTTCTGAGTCCAAAGTATTGGGCGCCAATCCACCTTTATTATTTTTAAACACTGAACTTACAATATAAAGAGAGCCACCCGAGTTTGTACCAGAATAACCAAGTCCATTATTTTCAGAAATCACATCATTTACAATTGCATCGCATGGATAACATTGACCAATATAAAAACCTGCATCAGGTGAACCAGAAGCGTAAGAATGATCTAAAACTCCATCTACAGCATCAAAAGCATACACACCATAATCTCCATTATTATAGGCTGTTAAATAAGAACCCCTATACCCTTTCACCGTCGCCCAGTAAAAACCATTAAGCAATGCGTTTCTAGCTGTTATATTTTCTATGACTACTCCATCAACGCCTGCAACCAATACACCATTACCTCTCTCAAACTCTCCATCAATGATTGTTGTGTTTCTATCCCAACCTCTGATAGTAATTGAGGGAACGTTTACGACTACTTCCTCATAGTAAATACCTGGTTTGATTAAAACAAGATCACCCGGGTTTGAAGCATTTACAGCATCTTGAATAGTTTCGTATTTATCAGGTACGTGCCTAACATTCCCTGTAAATCTAGAAACCACATCTTTTTTTGAAAAGTTAGTATAATCTTCATAATTTATATCACCTACAACAACAGAACCAACCATACCCCATTTTCCATCTGGTGAAGCGTGGAATGAGCATAAATATTTATATAACCCCTCATTTTCATAATTTATATCTAGATAATCCCCTTTGGGAATTTCTGCTAGGGAGCCCCAACTTTCATCAACAGAAATTACATTATGAGGATTGTTGCCCCAATTATTAAACCGTACTTTGCCCCCAGGATTTATTCGAACGACAGGTGGAGAATAAGAATTATCTATTACCCTAACACCTGTAAAAGCGGCTGACTGATCCGAACCATTATCACACGAAGTAAAGAAAATAATCGATGAAATAAAAAAGAAGATGATAATTGAAATTTTCCTAAACAATTGTTCCATCTTTTAAAACCCAACCAGCAATCTTCTAGCGAGACCTATTAATGGGGCAAGAAAACCTACATTCCCTCTGAATAAAAAATAAACAATGCTAAAAATAATTGCTGCCACAAAAATCACTTTGAAGAATCTTGCTACTCTTCCAGGCTCACTATTAACGAAGGAACGTATGATAAAATACAAGGTTGCTGCGCCCAATACAAAGAATACTAAGAATTTAATCATTTTGTTTCTAATTAGAGCTTAATTAGGGATTTCAAAGAAATCAACAAATTAGAGATTATTTTCACTTTCATATTGAGCAATAGCTCTGCTCAATTCTTTTTTTTCGTAACAATTAAAATTACAGAGATCTATCAATTTTGCATGGTTTTGGAGGGCTTGCTCATACCTTTCAGTTTCTAGAAAAAGTTCCCCCTGGTATGCTAATATACCTTCATGATCAGGATTAATCTCTAGACCAGTTTTATAATATAATTCGGCATCATCATACTTACTGAGCTTTCTACTTGTAAATCCAATAAAATTCCATCCATGGGCATTTTCAGGATTCTCGTAAACATAAACTTCTAAATCCTTCAGAGCACCTTCATAGTTCTTGTTTTTCTCTATTTCAAAAATAATTTTTTTTAATTCTGCATCCAAGCCTGTTGAACCTCTGTATCCTGAACCATCTGATTCACCTCTACCTCCCGAATCTCCGGAGCTACCACCTGAGCCAGAACTACCGCCTGAGCCTCCAGAACTACCGCCTGAGCCTCCAGAACTACCGCCTGAGCCTCCACTTCCTGCAGCAAATGCAGAGAAGATGAGGGTAAATGTAATTATTGTTACAAATAATATTTTTTTCATACTTTTATCATTTAGATCTAATGTTATATATTTCAATAGAAATAGATATGAATGAATTAGATATATATTTGTACGGGTTACCTATCGTTTTAGCGCTTATTGCGGGCGAGGTGACATATTCAACAATTAATAATCTTGGGTACTATAAACTAAAGGACTCTATTGCTGGATTTGGTCTTTTGCTCGGTAATGTTACAGTGTCACTTATGACTAAAAGCTCAATCTTCTTTTTTTCACTTTTTCTCTATCAATACAAATTAATTACGGTAAACGAACTCTTACCTACTTGGTTAGTATGGGCTCTGACATTCATAATCATCGACTTTGTATATTATTGGTATCATCGATGCTCACATCGAGTTAGACTATTGTGGGCTGTTCATATGAATCACCATTCAAGTGAGGAAATGAATTTCACAGTGGCTCTCAGACAAGCATGGTTTGGTCCTTTAACAAAAGTTCCTTTTTTTGCGCTAATGCCTCTCATTGGTTTTGATCCAATCATAACTGCTATAGCAGGTGCAGTATCTACGTTATACGGATTACTGACTCATACTAAATGGGTTAATAAACTTGGTATTCTTGAATATATATTCATTACACCTTCCCATCACCGCGTGCACCACGGCAGCAACAAAGTTTATATTGATAAGAATTATGGGAATCTTTTAATTATATGGGATAAATTATTTAGAACCTATGCAGCAGAAAAAGAAGAAGTTACGTATGGAATCCGAGAAAATGTTAATACCTTCAATCCCATAAAAATTACCTTTATGTTCTGGCATTCAATGTATAAAGATTTCAAAAAATCCAAGGGGATTAAAAGTAAACTTTTGTCTTTTTTTGGCACACCGGAATGGAAACCAAAGAGCTAGATATTCATTCGGGGTTCTCTCTCAGATAGTTTAAATATTCTTTTACTTCCTCCATCTTATCATCAGATACATCCTTGTAAGACATTCCAAAATGATTTTTAACCATTAAGGCCACATGAGCGTAAGGATTTCTACCTTTAGGATGATTTGGATGCGGTAGAAGCTTATCTTTCAAGCCATCACCTGTTTCTTGAATTAACTTCCAAATTGCAGATGAGTTCTCTTTATCCACAATTATTAAATTTATTTATAATATGAAGAAGCAAATTTACTACTTTTATTGATAATTAGTATCATTCTAATATAAGTAGCCAATGTGGCAAGTAATTATTATTAATTTTTATCGATAAAAAATAATAATAAATTTAATTTAATTAGAGGTAATAAAATGAAATCAGAAAAAATTTTCAAAGGTGTCAATCAGCAGATTAAAGTTTTTGACTCTGCCGGAGATAAAAAAGTCTTTGGAAGACTAAGTCATTTTAGACGCTCTGTTTACGGAATCAGAATTTGTTTTGAAATCATGAAATTTCATTTTGATGAAGATATAAATAAAATTGAATGCACTAAAGAATACTTAACAAAAAACATGGCTGATTTGGCATCGAGAGCCACAATCATAAATTTCATTAACGATGAAATTAGTAAGGGATCACTTACAACTCAAGTAAGTACAAAAGATAAAAGAGTGAAAATTATCCAGCCTTCAAGTGAATTGATAGACGAATTCACTATGTGGCTAGATATGATTTATAAAGCTGCTTAGATTTATTCTGAAATCTGCAAATTAACTGCAGACACTTTTCCGTTTTTTTCTTCAGAGTCGAAGCTTATTTTTTGGCCTTCGTCCAATCTGTTGATACCAGCTGCTTGAACAGCAGTGATATGAACAAAAATGTCTTTGTCACCTTCATCAGGTGCAACAAAACCATAACCTTTTTTTGGATTAAACCATTTAACAGTACCAGTAGCCATATTATTCTTATTCCTTTTTGTTTAATTTAGACTTCGTATTACTCCAGAAAAAGGAACAAAAACGTAATCTTTAGAGGCTTTTTATAGATTTATAAGCTAAATGTAAATTGTTTTAATAATAATAATTTAATGAATTATTAGTTAAAATTTGCAAAATTTTGATACACAAATAGAAGATATAACTTAATTTCATGGATCTAACGAAAGATAATATTTCAACTTTAATAAGGCAAATTGCCATACCTTCAAGCGTCGGCACACTATTTCAAACACTTTACAATATTGTTGATGTCAAATTTGCAGGATTAATAGCACCTGGTGCAATCACTGCTATTGCAAAATCATTTCCAATTTACTTTATTATCATTGGTTTTACTGCAGGATTATCAATAGGTATTACAGCATTGATTTCTAATGCTCTTGGAAAAAGAGATGAGAAAAAAGCATCCCTTTTACTCGCCCAATCCATTCTCACCAGTTTAATCATCTCAATTTTTGTAACATTTGTTGGTATTTATGGAACAGAACCAATTCTAATTTTTTTAAAAACAAGTCCTGAAATTATATTCTACGCAAAAGATTATATGAATATAATCTTTTTAGGCGCTTCTCTATTTTTTTTACAATTAACTATAAATTCGTTTTTAGTTTCAAAAGGAGATACAAAATCATTGAGAAATGTTTTAATTTTTACTTTTTTTCTTAATCTATTTTTAAATCCAGTATTCATTTATGGAGCACTTTTTATTCCGGCTATGGGAATCAAAGGTATAGCTTTAGCCACACTTTGTTCTCAGTTCGTTGGCTTAATCTATATTATTGTAAAGGTGAATAGTACTAACTTAAAAAAATATCTTGATCTGAAATGCTTCATACCAGAAATTAGTTTGCAAAAAGAAATCTTTACTCAAGCCATACCTGCCATTGGCTCAATGATGTTTGTTGGTCTGGGTGTTTTTGTTCTGTTGTATTATGTTTCAATGTACGGTGATTATTCTGCAGGAGGATACGGAGCGGCTATTCGTTTCGAACAGCTATTTTTATTGCCAGTTTTAGGCTTGAATGCTTCAACTCTTGCTCTAGTTGGTCAAAATTTTGGAGCATCAAATTTTAACAGAATCCTTGATACATATAAAAAGTCAATTCTTTACGGGACAATCTTCATGGCAACGTGTGGAATATTTATTTTCTTTTCATCAGACTACATAATGTATTTTTTTAGTGATGATAAAGAAATAATATTTTATGGATCAACTTATTTAAAAATAGCTGCATTTGCAGGTCCTTGCTATCCAATTTTCTTTATATCATCGGCGTTGCTTCAGGGTCTTAAAAAACCAAATTATCAAATGATAATTAATTTAATGAGAATGATCGTATTGCCCATCAGCGCACTATCCATTGCTGTAGTTTATTTAAATGTTGAGTTTGCCACGATGTTTTTAGTTATACTGACCATCAACTATATTTTTGCAGCGTCTGTCTATAAGTTTTCTATTTACCAAATTAGCTTGATGCAGAGAAATTATAAGCCAAACTTTGAAGCGGTTTGATCAAAGAAACCCCTATTTTTTTGATCCTCAATCCAATGATTAATAAAATTAATCCACTCTTGATCGTCTCTAGGTAACAAGATTGCAAACAATTTAGCGTTCTTTGGTTCATCAATATTTATTATGGATAGTTCTGGGTATAAATTAATAAGTTTCATGGCATCAACTTTACTTGTTAGAGATACATCTGCTCGTCCAGATAAAACCTCTTGATATTCACGCGCAGGAGCCTCTACCATTGCTAATTTTGAATCTGGGAATGATTTTTTGGCCTCATTCTCAAAAACTGTTCCTAAAGTAACTGCAATTGTCGTATTGCTATTGTTAATGTTATCCCAGTTACCTATTTTTTCTAAATTTTCTGAGAGCGTCATCGCGACTGTCCCTGTGCCATAATATGAGTTTGAATAACCAGCAGTTAAAGCTCTCTTAGTGGTAATAGAAGCGCTAGAAGTCATATGATATTTAGATGCTACTACGCCTGTAACAAGATTCTTCCAATCAGTGGCAACAAATTCAATATCAACACCCATATCTTCAGCCAATTTTTTTGCTACATCAATATCATATCCTTCATATTCATTTGTTTCAGGATTTTTAAAGCTCCAACCAGGAAAATCACCTGTGGTTCCGACTTTTAGTAATCCGGCTTTCATGATCTCATCAAGGGTTGATGCATTAGATAACGATGAGGCAAATAGGGCAAAAGAGATTAATAGGGCTTGAATGAACTTCATTTGGTTTTCCTTTTTTTAATATTTTTTAAGAATTATACGTGTTATTTAACTTATACAATTATATTTTTTATCATGAATTTCAATATCACCAAAAAAATTCCCACTCTTACTATGTTTCTGGTTTTTTTAGTATTTATGGGATGTTCTTCAAATTATCAATGGGGTTGGTATGTAATTTTACCAAATAATAAGGTAGGACTCTCAAATATTGAATTTTTGGTCAGCGGCTTAGGGTATACAATAATCCTATCTGTGATTTCGATATCATTCGCAATACTTTTAGGTTTAATTGTATCTGTTGCTAGCATTTCAAGAAATAAAACTCTCTATGCATTAAATATTGGCTATACAGAAATTATTCGAGCAATACCTGTCTTAGTAATGATTTTATGGGTTTATTATGGTCTACCAGTTTTACTAAACTTAAATTTTACTGCATTTACTGCTGGTATAATTGCTCTAAGTATATGTGAAAGTCCTTTTATTGCTGAGATTTTTAGATCTGGAATTCAGGCCGTACCAAAAGGTCAAAAAGAAGCTGGATTGTCTATGGGCATGAATTTCTTTCAAATTTTTTATCACATCACACTGCCTCAAGCTGTAAGAATTATCTTACCTGCATTAGGAAACCAATTCGTATATATGTTAAAAATGTCGTCCCTAGTATCTATCATTGGTTTAAACGAGTTGACTAGAAAAGCTAATGAACTTGTAGTCAGTCAATATCGACCCTTAGAAATTTATACTTTTTTAGTTATAGAATATTTAGTTTTGATTCTGATTGTTTCGTATTTAGTAAGACGGTTAGAAAAGAAACTTAGAGTTAATTAAGTTCCACAAAAGGTTTTGTAAGGGATATTAGATTTTTTAGGTGTATCTAAATATTTTTTAGGTGCTTTTTCAATATTGTAAGGTGAAGCAATTACTTTATTGAGTTCATTAAATTTATCAAGCTTTCCAATTGTTTCTGCTTCATTTAGAGCTTCTTCTACTAAAGAATTTCTAGGAATCAAAATTGGATTAGTTTTTTTCATAATATTTAGATAATCTTTATTATTAACTCTTTCTTTCCAATTCTTTTTCCATTCCACAAAATCATTATCTTCAAACTCTTCATCATTTGCATGATTACTATCCATCAAGTTAGCAAAAGTATTTGTAAAGTCTGGTTTCTTAGATTGCATCCATGATAGCAAATCCTTAATTAATTCTTCGTCTTCTTCACTTTGATCAGTTAGTCCAAGTTTTAATCGCATCATATTTTGCCATTCTTTGTTAAAAATATTACTAAAAGAATCAATAGTTGACTGAGCAACTTCTAGAGATTTTGACTCATCCTTATCAATTAAAGGCAGTAAGCTTTCTGTAAGTCTAACTAAATTCCAATGAATAGTTGCTGGTTGATTCCCATAGGCATACCTTCCTTGAAAATCGATAGAACTGAATACCGCTTTGTGATCATACTGATCCATGAAGGCGCATGGACCATAGTCTATAGTTTCTCCGCAAATTGTTGAATTGTCTGTATTCATAACACCATGTATAAATCCAACCCGCATCCAGTTTACTATTAGATTAATTTGTTTTGACATCACTAACTCTATAAATTTAATTACTTTATTTGGACTATCTAAAATTTCTGGGAAGTGTCTTTTGATACAGTAGTCAAGTAATTTTGACATAGCATCAATGTCTTTGTGAGCTGCTAAGAATTGAAATGTTCCAAATCTAACATGACTGGCTGCAACTCTTGTTAGGATAGCTCCTTTTAAAGGTGTCTCTCTTAAAACTTTTTCTCCCGTTTCAACCACAGCAAGACTTCTTGTGGTAGGAATATTTAAATAGAACATGGCTTCACTCATTAGATATTCACGAAGCATAGGGCCAAGAGCCGCTCTTCCATCACCTCCCCTAGAGTATGGTGTTCTTCCAGATCCTTTAAACTGAATGTCATAAATTTCACCTTTAGGAGTGCTTTGCTCTCCTATGGTTAGAGCTCTTCCATCACCAAGAATTGTAAAATTTCCAAATTGATGACCAGCGTATGCTTGCGCGAAAGGACCAATCCCACTGGGTATTCGGTTACCAGATAAAAAATTAGAGAGGTCTTTGCTGGATAAGTCTGAAAAATCTATCCCTAGCTCAGAAGATAATTCATTATTAAGGACTACAGTTTTGGGGTCTTTAACACTTATGGGCATTAATTTAGAGAAAAGTATCTCAGGCAACTGGGTATAAGTTGCTTTGAGATTCAATCCAATATTTGAAAATAACTCATTATGATTTATCATTATTTTAAATTTAATTTAAATTCTTAATTATTGATATCTAAAATGTTAATCCAAAAAGAACTCGAAATTACTATTGATGGCAAAGGGCTTTATAATATCACTGAAATAATAAACCAGGCTATTGCAAAGCACAGAATAGCAAAGGGTTTGTGTACATTATTTATTAAGCACACTTCAGCATCACTTATTATTCAAGAAAATGCTGATCCAAATGTTCTGAAGGACATAATAGATTTTTTTGATCGTGTAGTCCCTGAATCAGAAAATTATGCACACAGGGAAGAAGGACCTGACGATATGCCAGCCCATATAAAGTCAGCTTTAACAAATACTAGCATTAATATACCTATCAAAGAGAAAAAGCTTGATTTGGGAACATGGCAAGGAGTTTTTATTTTTGAACATCGTTATAAAAACAATGATCCTGGCATAAGAAGAATAATTAGTATGACAATTGTAGCTTAAGTTTAATGAGGCATTCTAAACTTATCGTGACAAGTCTTACAACTTGACCAGATTAGTTTCTTTTGGGCATTTTTTAATTCATCTCCAGTTAGTTCGGATGCAAGGATTGTAAACTCTTTAACTTTATTTGAAGTCTCTATCATTAGAGTATTAAACTCTTCTTTTTGTAGCCATATTGTTGGCAAAGCCTCTGTATCGTAACCTGTTTTGGTGTTATCCGGAAATAAATCTAAAAGCTTGTCATAATTTGTGCTCATCTTTTGTGATAGGTCAATCACTTTCTCATTATTCCCTTTGGTAATTTCAGCACTCATTCTCTTAGCATGACTATAATTCTGCTTAAATAGTGACTTTCTTTCCTTAATAATATTTCCATGATCGTCCGCAAAAGCAATTACAATTAATAGTAATATCGATAGAATTGAGGAGATTAGAAATTGAAAAAAATTAATCATGTACTTAATTATATAATATGAAAATTACAAATGACACTAATTCTTATGGATTTCTTGCGCGTCTTTTCCACTGGATTACTTTTGTGATATTACTGTTCCAACTACCTCTAGGAATTTATTTAGACAATATTGAGTTTTCTGAATTTAAACTTTCTATTGAGAATGTTCATATAATCATTGGTATGACCATTTTTTACATAACACTATTAAGATTGATATGGAAATCAATTAATACAAAGCCCATTGATAATATATCAATAGGCAAAATTCAGATTATTGCCTCTCGAGTTGTGCATGGTCTTTTCTATATGACTTTATTAGTCATAACTATAAGTGGCATAAGTAAACTTTTAATGTCTGGTGAGGAAGTCAATTTTATCATTATGAAAGTATCAATAGATTACTACAACTTTGAACTCGCTGATAAATTTTATACAATACACGCTTTGTCAGCTTATTTTCTTTTAATTCTTTTCTCTATCCATTTGAGTGCCGTCATATATCATCATGCTTTTCAAAAGGATAAGATATTGAGAAAAATGCTATAGAGTTAAACATGGAAGACAAAAAAAACTTTGCTGAATTTATTGAACGGCTACACAAGACAACTGATGATTTTCGAGAAAAAGCAAAAAATAAACGACATAAATTAAATTTAAGAACTGCAAGAGAAAATCTTTATGATCTTGTTGATAAAAACAGCTTTCTTGAGTATGGAGCATTTGCTGTAGCGGCTCAAAAAAGTCGTAAAAGCCAAGAAGAACTTTTAATGGAAACTTCTGGTGATGGCGTTATCACTGGGTTCTGTAAAATTAATAGTAATATAATAGACAGTAAGTCAACTGATGCTGATGCTGATGCTGTTGCTATTGTATACGATTATTCAGTCTTAGCGGGAACACAAGGTTATTTTCATCACATGAAGCTTGATCGGATTTGCGAGAAAGCAAAAAAATATAAACTACCAATTGTTATATTTACTGAGGGTGGAGGTGGTAGACCAGGCGATACAGACATCAATACAAGCATAGCAGGATTACATGTCCCTACTTTTGCTTTGTGGGGAGGTCTTACTGGAACGTGCTTACGAATTGCCATAAATAATGGATTTTGTTTTGCAGGCAACGCCGCTCTATTTGGGTGTGCAGATATTCGAATAGCTACTAAAAATTCATGGATTGGCATGGCAGGCCCAGCAATGATTGAGGGAGGAGGTCTTGGATCATATAGTCCAAGAGAAATAGGTCCATCAGAGGTAAATGAAAAAAATGGTGTTATTGATTTAATAGCTAAAGATGAAGCCGAAGCAACAGATTTTGCGAAGAAAATACTATCTTACTTTCAAGGTGATTTAGTTGATTGGAAAGTTGAAGATCAGGTTCAATTAAAAGACATCATGCCAAAAAATAGAAAGTGGTCTTATCCAATCAGAAATATAATTAATATTATTTCTGATAAAAATACCTTTATGGAACTTAAACAAATGTATGGGAAGAGTATCGTGACAGGGTTTATACGCATTGAAGGGAAATCATTTGGCTTGATGGCGAGCGACAGTCAACACTTGGGTGGCGCAATCGACTCAGAGTCGGCTGATAAAGCTGCAAATTTTATTGAGCTTTGCAATCTTCAAAATCTTCCAATCATTTCTCTAGTCGATACACCTGGTTTTATGGTTGGACCCGATAGTGAAGAAGAAGGGGCAGTTAGAAGAATGTCTGCTCTTTTTAAAGTAGGTTCGCAAATAAAAATACCTTTAATCACAATTTTTTTAAGAAAAGGGTACGGACTGGGCGCACAAGCATTAGCTGGAGGAAGCTTTCATCAACCAGTATACTCGGCTGCATGGCCTACTGGAGAATTTGGAGCGATGGGATTAGAAGGTGCCATCAAGCTTGGGTTCAAAAAAGAACTTGATGAAATAAAAGATGAAATAAAAAGAGAAGAACTGTTTAATAAATTAGTCGATCAATTGTATGAAAAAGGGAAAGCAATTGAAGCTGCAGCCCACCTTGAAATTGATGCAGTGATTGATCCTGTAGAAACTAGAAGTGTAATATTAAAAGCAGCGAGATAAATTTTATGGAGAAGAATTTTAAGTTAGATGATCCAGACTATTACAGTATGAGATTTGGATTAATCGTACTGCAAAGTGATGAGACAATTGAGCAAGAGATAAGAAGCACGCTTGATGAGAGTGTTGCCATTTATCACTCAAGGATTCCCTGTAACCAATCTGTCAATAATGAAAATCTTGCAAAAATGGAAAATGATTTACCAATTGCAGTAGACCTACTTCCAAAAATTGACTTTAACAGTATTGGATATGCATGTACCTCGGGTGCAACGGTAATTGGCTCTGAAAAAATAAACAAATTAATTAAAGGGCGGCATAAAAATGCTTTTATAACAGATCCAATAAGAGCTGTTAAGGAAGCGCTTAATAGCTTTGGATGCAAGGATATTGCATTTGTTTCACCATATGAACAATCTGTAAGTCAAAAACTCAAACAAAATCTTCAGAGTGATAACTTTAATATATCAAAAGAGAAGTCATTTGATGAGTCAGATGACACAGTAGTGGCAAGAATATCTGAAAGAGAAAGTTTGAAAGAAATATTAGAAATTGGAAAAAATGATTGTGATGCAGTATTTATTTCATGCACAAATTTGAAAACATTTAAAATAATAGATGAGGCAGAACGCGTACTGAATAAACCTGTTGTATCTTCAAACCAAGCAATGATATGGCATATGTTTCGTGGTTCTGGGAATGAATCAACAAAAGGACCTGGGATGCTTTTTAAACAGAGTCTAACTAAGAGCTAACCAAATTCCAACGCCTACCATTAGTAAACCTGCTAAACGATTTATTGATTGAATATTTTTTTGTTTCTTCAAGATAATTCCGAGCATCTGTCCACCAGTTGCGTAAATCATCAAAGATATGAATTCTATTATTAAAATGATGACGACCAATGCTGACATCTGAGGCATGAGCGCTAAGTCATAATTGATAAATGCAGGTACCATAGCAATAAAAAAAGCCCATCCCTTAGGGTTTGCAACTGCGGTAATAAATCCCTGACTTGCTAACTTTAAAAAATTAATCTCAAAAGAATGTGTTCCGTCTAAGTTTAATGCTAATGATCCTCTTGAATTGAACATTTGATAGCCTACAAACATCAAATAAATTCCTCCCCCATATTTAAAAAAGAGAAATGTCATTGGATATGATGAAATAATTGCCCCACCACCAATAACTGCACTTCCAGCAACTATTAATACGCCTATGAGTTCCCCAACCATCATCTTCATCGTGTTTTTAAGGCCAATGGTAATACCCATAGTTAAAGCAAGAGTCATGCAAAGACCTGGGGTTATAGAAATAACAAAAAACAAAGGAATAAAAAAATAAAGAAGGGTAAAGTCTAAAAACATATGAAATTTGTATCCGATTTTGAGACACAAAGCACAAAAAAACGGGGCACTACAAATACCCCTAAAGGTCTCTATATCGCCCCGAAATTCCGGACTAACTCTGAACAAACTCCCCGAAAGGCTTTCGATCTTTGTTGTTCCGATAAATAAATAATAATTTATTAAAAAAAATTATTAAATAAAAAAAAAATTATTTGTATTTCTTAACTTGTGGATAAGTGGAAAACTTATTTAGTAATAGAATCAATTAAATAATTAATAAATTTAATATTTGCTTAAGCAATTTTTCTTTTGATTGGTTTTTCAGTAATTGGAAAATGCATTAATGCAGATACAAAACCAAGAACTACACATACCCACCACATAATATCGTATGATCCATAAAAATCATAAAAACGACCTCCAAACCATGAGCCCATGAATGAACCAACTTGATGTGAAAGGAATGTAAAGCCATACAGCATAGACATATATTTGGTCCCAAAAATTACAGAAATAATACCACTGGTAAGAGGAACAGTTGAGAGCCAAAGAATACCCAGTAATGCAGCAAAAATTAGTACTGTTATCTCAGTTTTAGGAAGAAAAATAAATACTAAGAATAAAAGTGCACGAAGCGTGTACAAAATGACTAGAAGATTTTTTTTAGAATTTTGATCACCTAAATGACCAAAATATAAAGTCCCAAAAACATTAAATAAACCAATTAAAGCAAGTGACCAAGAACCAATCCATAAAGGCAATGAGAGATCAGTTAAATAAGCTGGTAAATGGGTTGCTACAAATGAAACATGAAATCCGCATACAAAAAAACCTACCGTTAATAACACATAGCTTTTATTTGCAAAGGCCTCATTAAGTACAGATGCTAATGATTGAGCAGCTTGATCATCCTTTCCTGAATTAAAAGACGATTTTGTTAGAGTTATAGCGAATAAAATCATTATTAAGGATATAAAACAAAGGTAGACGATTGATTTTTGCCAATCAGTTGCTTCGATCATAAATCCAGATAGTGGGACAATTAAGAATTGCCCTAAAGAACCTGCAGCCATCACAATACCCAACGACAACGTTTGGTATTTTCCTGTAACCGCTTTTCCTACAGCTCCAAGAATTACTGCTGTTCCACATCCAGCACAACCAAAACCGAAAACTACTTGTGAAACTATTAGGAGACCTGATCCTTCTACAAGAGACATCATATAGAGACCAATTAAGAAAAATATTGCTCCATAAAGGCCAGCGATAGACGAACCATATTTATCAGCAATAGCTCCGAAGATTGGAGATCCAATCCCAATCATAAGGAATTGAATTGCAATAGCGAAGCCAAACACTTCTCGTCCAGTCTGAATATGATCTGAAATAGGTATTAAATACAAACCTGATGAGTGTCTTATACCAAACGAAACTAATAAAAGAACACAGCCACCAACTATTACTAATAGAGAAGAAGAATGTCTAAAAGTTTTCATTACATATATTCTATATACAATTATTACTTACTTGCTACACTAATTACTAATGGCGTTTACAATAGTATATCTAATAGTCCTTGCACTGCTTCTTAGCTTATTTGTTAGAAAGCAAATCAAAGGTATAGAAACTACAAAGAAATTTGATGAAAAAGCTATGCTTGTATTATGGCTAATCCTTGGAATGGTAGGACTGGTCACCGGCGGTTTATAAAATTATTATCAATATTAAGTAGTTTATTTTATTCTCAGCAAAATAAGTTTATTTCATGATAGATGTAATCATCATTGCAGGAATATTTATATTAGTTTTGATTATTTATGTATCCTTTTTAAGTATATTAAAAATTAAATCTAAAGTCGAAGAACTGAGCATAAAATTAGATTATATCGAAAATAAATTAGACAATTAAAAAAATCTAATGACCTTGTGAAAGGGTTTAGTTCAAATCTATTCATTAAGCTAAAACATGTCGGCTTATTTTTTTTTAAACTATATAATTGTTCTTATACTGAGAAAATTAATAATCCTTGTAGTAATCTGAATAAACACTAGAAGGTTCATTAAAATAGTCATCTTAATAATAATCGAAATAAAAATGGGGAAATTTGAAGACTTTGGTCTTTCTAAAACATTGGAGAAGTCTATTCTTAATATGGGCTTTGTTAGCCCCACTCCTATACAAGAACAATCAATACCAATCGCCCTAGAAGGAAAAGACATTCTAGGCTCAGCTCAAACAGGAACAGGAAAGACGGGTGCATTTTCTATTCCACTTATACAAAAATTAATGCGAGATGAATCTGCTGCAGCGCTTATTTTAACTCCAACCAGAGAGCTTGCTAAGCAAGTGTTAGATGTAATTGATAAACTACTGTTTGGTCAAAACGCAATAAACATTGCCTGTCTTATTGGTGGAGAGCAAATAACAAAACAATTAAAGCAATTAAAAAGAAGGCCAAGAGTAATTGTTGGTACCCCAGGTCGAATTAACGATCATATTGAAAGAAAATCTGTAAAATTGAATAATATTAAATATCTTGTTCTAGATGAGACAGACAGAATGCTTGATATGGGCTTTGGCGTTCAAATTGACCGTATTCTAAAGCATGTTCCAAGAGTAAGACAAACACTTATGTACTCAGCAACACTACCAGAGCAAATTGTAAAACTTTCAAGAAAATATTTAATAAGTCCTGAAAGAATTTCAGTTGGTAAATCTAATGTTGTTGCTACAAATATTGAAAATGAAGTTATAAAAATCAAAAACGAAGATAAATATCAACTTCTACTTGAACAGCTTGAAAAACGTGAAGGAACAGTTCTAATATTTGTGAAAACAAAACATGGTACTGTGAAAATGGCAAAAAATCTATCTCATGATCACTTTATGTCTGAACCCTTAAATGGAAATTTAAGACAGAATAAACGTGATAAAGTTATGAGAAAATTTAGAGAAAAAAAATTTCGTATAATGGTTGCGACTGATATTGCCGCTAGGGGACTTGATGTTCCTCACATTGAGCATGTTATAAATTATGACTTACCACAATTGGCTGAAGATTATATTCACCGTCTTGGACGAACTGGAAGAGCAAAAGCAAATGGCTCAGCAGCAACTTTTGTGTCATCAAAAGAAATGAGCAAATGGAATGAAATTGAAAGAATGTTAGATCCATCTATAAAAAGACTAAGTGTAAAAAATAATTCAAATTCTTCTAAAAATAAAAAAAAATCTTTACGAAATAAATCTAAATTATCTAATTCAAAATCTGGAAGATCATCTCCAGATGTTTCTTCACGATCTAGCAGATTTTCAAATAGGAATAATAATAGAGATTTTCAACTAGATAAATCTAGTAATTATAAAAAGAAAAAAAGAGTTGGTGAAGATATAATTGAGAGAGATAATGAAACGTCGACTTCTTTCTCTAACAAAAAAAGACTCAAGAATAAAACTTTTAATTCAAGAGATAATAAAAAAAATAGATCTTTTAAGCTTAATAATTCAAAATCAGGGTCACCATCAAAATCAAAATCTAAGAAAAGAAAATCAATCAGTTCTTTATCAAAGAAGAAACCAAATAAAAATTTCTCAAAAAGAAATAAAAAAATAATTTAATTTTTTTATCTAAATGGCGGAAAGGATGGGATTCGAACCCACGATACGGTCACCCGCATACACGCTTTCCAAGCGTGCGCCTTCAACCACTCGGCCACCTTTCCTTATTCAACCTTCAAAGCAGCGATAAATGCTTCTTGAGGAATATCAACTTTTCCGTAAGTTCTAAGTCTTTGCTTACCCTTTTTTTGCTTATCTAATAGTTTTCTTTTTCTATCCGTAGCTCCACCGCCGTGAATTCTGTCAATTACGTTTTTTCTGTATCCACGTACTGTTTCTCGAGCAATTATTTTTCCTCCGATTGCTGCTTGAATAGGTATATGAAACTGATGCCTTGGTATTAATTCCTTGAGTTTTTCACAAACTGCTCTTCCCTTCTTCTCAGAAAAGTTTCTATGAACAATAATTGATAAGGCATCAACAGGTTCATCATTAACTAGAATGCTTAAACGAACAAGATCACTTTCCATATACTGATCAATTTCATAATCGAAACTTGCATATCCACTTGATATTGATTTTAGTTTGTCATAAAAATCAAAAACAATTTCATTAAGTGGCAGCTTATAAGTAAGTATTACTCTTGATCCTGAATACGTCAGTTCGTTTTGAATGCCTCTTTTGTCCTCACAAAGTGAAATGATGCTACCTAAATATTCATCTGGACATATTATAGTTGCTTTAATCCAAGGCTCAGAAATTGTTTTGATTTTCATTATCTCAGGCATGTCTGCTGGATTATGAAGCTCTATCTTACTCTCATCAGTAAGTACTATGTCATAAATCACACTCGGAGCTGTTGTGATTAAATCTAAATCAAATTCTCTGTCCAATCGTTCAACAATAATCTCAAGGTGAAGTAACCCTAAGAAACCACACCTAAAGCCCATGCCTAATGCAGCTGAGGTTTCTTGCTCATAATGAAAACTTGAGTCATTTAACTTTAATTTTGCAAGAGCATCTTTTAAGAATTTAAAATCTGCTGCATTAGTTGGAAAGAGACCACAAAATACTACAGGTTGACTGGGTTTAAAGCCGGGTAATGGCTGTGTTTTTTTATCATTTGATAAAATGATAGTATCTCCTACTTTAGTTTGAGAAACCTCTTTAATTGCAGCAGTAATAAATCCGAGCTCACCTGTCTTGATCTCTTCATTGATAATCATTTTGGGAGTAAAGCAACCAATTCTTTCAATTAAATGCTTGGTATTAGTTTGATGGAACCTGACTTCCATGCCTTTTTTCAATGTGCCATCAATAACTCTTACTAAAACTACAACACCTAAGTAAGCATCGTACCAACTATCAACGAGTAATGCTTTTAAAGGTTCCGTTGAACTCCCAACAGGAGCTGGGAGATCATTTACAATAGTTTCAAGTACCTCTTCTATGCCTATTCCAGATTTTGCCGAAATTTCTAAAACATTGCTTGTATCGATTCCAAGAATATCATCTATTTGTCCTTTTACTCTCTCAGGATCTGCTGCAGGTAAATCAATCTTATTTAAGACAGGAATAATAACATGATCATTCTCAACGGCTTGGTATAAATTTGCAAGTGTTTGAGCTTCTACGCCTTGACTTGCGTCAACAACAAGAAGTGAGCCTTCACACGCTGAGAGTGAGCGGTTAACTTCATAGCTGAAATCAACATGGCCCGGAGTATCTATGATATTCAATGTATAGATTTCACCATCCTTAGCCTTATACTTTAATTGGACTGTCTGTGCTTTAATAGTAATCCCTCTTTCTCGTTCAATATCCATTGAATCAAGTACTTGGGACTTCATCTCACGTTCTGACAAACCGCCACAAAATTGTATTAATCTATCTGCAAGTGTAGATTTACCGTGATCAATGTGCGCAATAATTGAGAAGTTTCTGATATTTTTAGTTCCAGTCATAGAATATAAATTTTTAGGATCGAACAGTTCCAGAAGTAGATTTTTCAATAGCTTCAACTATTTTTGAACTCAAGCTATTAATCTCATTTTCATCTAATGTCTTTTCTTCAGACTGCAAAATAACTTTAATTGCCATTGATTTTTTATCATCTCCCAAACTTTTGTCCTCAAATAAGTCAAATATTTCTGCACTCTTTATTATTTTTGTATCAACATTTAATGCAGCTTTGATTAAATCACTACTTTTAACATCCTTATCAAGTATAAACGCAAAATCTCTCGTTACACTTTGAAAATCACTTAGAATTAGTTGTGGTTTGTTCGTAGTCTTCTTTTCGGTCAATGGAACATTATCTATCATTAACTCAAATAAGTTTACTCTTGTTTTTATTTTAAATTTATTTGCAATTCTTGGATGTAATTCACCAAAGTAACCAATCTCTATTTTCTTGTTTAGGATAATCTTACCTGAGCGTCCTGGATGATACCATGAAGGGGCTTCATCAGAGATTGAAATTTTCTTATTTCCTGGTACTAAATAATTTATAACGTTTAATAGATCATTTTTAACATCAAAAATATCAAATTCTTTTTTTTCACTTCTCCAAGTCTTACTATTGCTTAAGCCATATTTCACTCCGCATATTGAATTAATTTGATCTTCAGGAGTGGTTGAAATGTACTGACTGCCAGCTTCAAAAATAGACAAAGAGTCAATTCCACGCGCTATATTTTTTTTTATTGATCCTAGTAGGTTAGGAATAAGACTGGGTCTTAATATATCTAAATCCTCTGAAATCGGATTGATTATTTTTAATTTTTCAACTTCACCAAAAAAATTACTTTTCTTGGAATCTGAAAAAGAGAATGTAATGAATTCATTGTATCCCTCTGATGCTATAAAATGCTTTGCCTTTGAGATTGTTTTTTGGGAACTATTAAGAATATGTTTGTTGACCTTATTAATCGCTCTAATATTTGAGGTGGGAATATTTTCATATCCTTTAATACGAATAATTTCCTCACTTATATCTGCTTCTCCATGAATATCCTGCCGCCATGGTGGTATTGTACAATGAATACTCTTACCATTTTTCTTTGCTCCAAAGCCTAAAGAATTCAAAATTAAAATAATTTCATCATCGGTGAGCTCTAATCCCAATCTTTTAACTATATTTTTACCTAAAATATCAATTGTATTTAGAGTTTCAGATATTTGTCCGACTAATACAATTTCACTGCATTCGCCTCCGCATATTTCAAGTATTAGTTGAGTTGCATAGTGAATCCCCTCTAAAGTTGACCTTGGATCAATTCCTCTTTCAAATCTGTATCTTGCATCACTCAATATTGATAAATCTCTTCCTGTTCTTGCTGTGTTTACGTTGTCAAAAAGTGCAGATTCTAAAAGGACATTAATGGTATCCAAATTACACCCCGTACTTTCACCTCCCATAATGCCTCCCAAACCTAAAACTTTTTCTTCATCTGAAATTGTGCACATACCATTTTTTAAATTATAGGTCTTTTCATCTAAAGCTTTAAAGCTTTCACCGTCTTGAGCTGATCGAACTATAATTTTCCCTTTAACTTTATCAGCATCGTAGACATGCAATGGTCTATTTTGGTCAAACATTACATAATTTGTAATATCGACTAAAGCGGAAATGGGCCTTAAGCCAATTGACTTTAATTTTTTTTGTAGCCAGTCAGGACTTGCTACATTTTTTACATTTTTAA
>CACLBX010000005.1 GCA_902605215.1 uncultured Pelagibacteraceae bacterium | reverse complement strand
CAGCTATAGAACCTTTTTCTTTAAAAATAAAAATTGCTACATCGTTTCTTGATTTATCATAAAGATTGGCACAGTAGGTATAAAGTTCTATTCCTTGAATACTTGAAACCTTGTTTACCTTTTTTGGTGCAAGTGGGGATTTTCTGTATTTTTGTCTCACTATTATCTCTTTAATTAATAATACTAATTTTAACTTAATTGAACTTAGTATTTAATGTATAAAAGCTTGCAATTAAATAGAAAATAACAATATCAATTTACATGTTTAATCTAAATTCAATAGTAAATTCACTTTTTAGTGGGAATGATAAGAAAAAAATTGGTGAGTTTTCGAAAATTGCCAAAGATATTGACGCACTTGAACCAGAATTTGAAAAGAAAACTCAAGAGGACTTAATAACTCATATCGAAAAGATTAAGGCTAAAATCAAAGATGGGGCAAGTATTGATGAATTTATTCTTGAAGCTTTCGCTATCGTTCGAGAAGCAGCAAAAAGAACGCTTGGGCAAAGACATTTTAATGTTCAGTTAATTGGCGGGATGATTCTTCATAACGGTGGTATAGCTGAGATGAAAACAGGCGAGGGTAAAACACTTGTATCTACACTTGCTGCATTTCTTAACTCACTAACCGATGAAGGTGTGCATATAGTTACTGTAAATGACTATCTTGCAAGAAGAGATTCGGAGTGGATGGGTAATGTATTTAAATATCTTGGACTAACTGTTGGATGCCTTACGAACGACGTGACCGGAGTGGAAGAAAGACAAAAACAATACAACTGTGATATTACATATGGAACAAATAACGAATTCGGTTTTGATTATTTAAGGGACAACCTAAGGGTGCTTAAAAAAAATATGGTACAGAAATCTCATAATTTCTGTATTGTTGATGAGGTTGATAGCATTCTTATAGATGAGTCAAGAACACCCTTAGTAATCTCTGGAGCTGTCGAAGATAAAACAACCCTCTATAATTCTGTAAACAAGATTATTCCTTTCCTAGACCCAGAAGATTACGAAATTGATGAAAAGACAAAAACAGGCACTCTTACAGATAAAGGAAATGATAAGGCAGAAAAAATTTTAAAGGAAAAAAATATTATTACTGAAGGTACGCTTTATGATGTATCAAATGTTTCAGTAGTTCACCATATTAATCAAGCATTGAGGGCAAATAAACTATTTGAAAAAGATAGAGATTATATAGTTAAATCCGGAAGTGTAATTATCGTTGATGAATTTACAGGCAGAACAATGGAAGGAAGAAGGTATGGCGATGGATTGCATCAAGCAATAGAGGCAAAAGAAAATGTAAAGGTGCAAAATGAGAGCCAGACCCTAGCTTCTATAACATATCAAAACTATTTTAGACTTTACAAGAAAATATCAGGAATGACCGGAACAGCCCTTACCGAAGCAGAAGAATTTGCAGATATATATAATTTGCCAGTTTTTGCGGTCCCTACAAATACACCTGTTGTAAGAAAAGATAATGAAGATGAAATCTACCGTACCTCGGAAGAAAAATATGATGCAATCATAAAACAAGTTGTTGAATGTAGTCAGAAAAATCAGCCTGTTCTGATTGGAACGACTAGTATTGATAAGTCAGAAAAAATATCAAAAAAATTAAAAAATGCCAAAATTAATCACGAAGTTCTCAATGCAAAACAACATGAGTCAGAGGCAAAAATAATTGCTAATGCTGGCGAACCAGGCGCTGTTACGATAGCAACAAATATGGCTGGGAGAGGAACTGATATTCAACTGGGTGGAAACTTTGAATTTAATAAAAAGCAAATGAAAGATCATGAAGGTTCTGATGAATTAAAAAATAAAATCTCCTTGCAAAATAAAAGTGTAATTGACGCTGGTGGTTTATATGTGATTGGAAGTGAAAGGCACGAAAGTAGAAGAATAGACAATCAACTTAGAGGTAGATCTGGAAGACAAGGAGATCCAGGTGAAACTAAATTTTTTATTAGTTTAGAAGATGATTTGATGAGAATTTTTGGCTCTGAACGAATTGATAGTGTTCTAAAAAGTCTGGGTCTTAAAGAAGGTGAATCAATCCAACATGCGTGGATATCAAAAGCTCTTGAAAGAGCGCAAAAGAAAGTTGAGGGTCGTAATTTTGATATTAGAAAAACATTATTGAAATTTGATGATGTTTTAAATGATCAAAGAAAAACAATATTTGATCAAAGACTGGAATTGATGAATGCTAATGATATATCTGAAATTGCAAAAGACATGCAATACGATGTCGCTGATGATATTATAAATCAATACGCTCCTGAAAAAGCGTATATAGATCAATGGAATATCGATGAGTTAAGTAAGGAAATTACTCAGCATTTCTCTCAAGATTTTAATCTAAAGCAAATAATAGAAGAGGAAGAGATTGATCATCAAGGCTTAAAGGATAAGATCTATAAAATCATAGATGATATATCAATCGCCAGAGCTCAAAATCATTCAAAAGAAAACATTAATGCCGCGGAAAAAATGGTTCTTCTTAAAATCCTAGACGATAAATGGAAAGATCATATAAATAATTTAGAGCAATTACGATCAACAATCGGCCTTAGAGGATATGGGCAAAGAGATCCTCTTAATGAATATAAGAATGAAGCTTTTAGTTTATTCGAAGGATTAATCAATAATCTGAAGACAGATGTAACAAAGATTTTCTCTCGAATGCGGATACGTGAGAATACTAATCTTAACATTGACAATGATAATGACGAAGTTGATCAATCATCAAATGAACCTATCAAAAAAGATAAAAAAATTTCAAGGAACTCTCCTTGTCCATGTGGATCTGGAAAAAAATATAAACACTGTCATGGAAATATTAGCTAAATAAGTAGTAAGCTAATCCTACTGAAAAAATAGTAATTGCAAAAGCGGTAATTGCTCTGAAAAAATTACTATTTTTGAATTTTTTTCTATCACTTACCTTTCCATACTTTTCATCAAGCACAGAATTTGCTGTAGTTAGTGTATCGCTAAATAACCCTGATCGTCCAATCTGTAAATATCTTTCTTGTCTTGCGTGTTTTAAATCATTTCCATGTTGGTTTGATAAAATATTAAGATACTCTTCTATTTGATCGCCTACATTATTCATTACGATGAGTCGATTCCTATGCGCTCCGCCTGAAGGTTCCTGAATTATTTTGTCAATCACATCTATTTTCATCATATCGTTAGCTGTAAGTTTAAGTGCTGATGCAGCCTCAACAGTTTTTGAGTTATCCTTCCATAAAATTGAGGAACAGCCTTCAGGTGAGATTACAGAATATATTGAATTTTCAAGCATCAAAACAGTATTGCCCGTTCCTATTGCAACCGCTCCTCCAGAACCTCCTTCTCCTATAATTACCGCTACAATAGGCACTCCTAGTGATAAGCAGCATTCTGTAGTTTTCGCAATTGCTTCTGACTGCCCTCGTTGTTCTGCTCCCACTCCAGGATAAGCGCCAGGTGTATCTACAAATGAAATAACAGGAATATCAAACTCTTCGGCAAGTTTCATTAAACGTTGGGCTTTTCTGTAGCCTTCAGGTCTTGGCATGCCAAAGTTATGCTCTATGCGAGAAGTTGTATCATGACCCTTTTCATGACCAATAACCAAAACAGATTTTCCCCTAAATTTTCCAAATCCACCTATAATCGCCTTGTCATCTGAAAATGCTCTATCACCTGATAAAGGAAAAAAATCTTCAATTAAGTGTTCTATGTACTGCTTTGTTTTTGGCCTATCTGGATGCCTGGCAACAAGTGTTCTTTGCCACGGACTTATATTTGAGTATATTTTTTTATAAGTATCACTAATCTCTAATTCAACTTTCGAGATCTTGTCTAGCATATCCTCAGAAGGAGCACTGTCATTCAGACTTTTTAATTCAACTATCTTACTATCGAGTATTTCAATTGGTTTTTCAAACTCAAGATAAGTGGTCATTAAATATAAATTATATTAACTTAAAGTTTCAATTAATTTAGTTTGTTCAATGATTTGCTCAGCCTGTCTAATGGATGCAGCATCTATAAGTCTACCGTTGAGAGTGGCTGCCCCTGCCCCAGATTCTTGAGCTTCTCTCATTGCCTTAATAATATCTTTGGCTTTTTGGACTTCGCTTTCAGGTAACGTAAAGACTTCATTGGCTAAGTCTACTTGACTAGGATGAATCGCCCATTTACCCTCACATCCGAGTATTGCAGTTCTTCTTGCATGCGATTTAAATCCATCTGGATCTGAAAAATCACCAAAAGGCCCATCAATAATTCTCATGCCGTGAGCCCTGCCAATAGTTGTCATTTTAGAAATAGGATAGTGCCACATGTCGTTCCAGTGAATATTTCTCTCTCCATTAGTTTCGTCAGTTAAAATGGAATAATCTGAATTCGACCCACCTATATTAGTAGTCCTCATTCTGACTGATGCAGCATAGTCAGCATAGCCAAAATGTAGAGACTCAATTCTTTTGCTGCCAGTTAAAATACTGTCTAAGTTTGTGATGCCCATAGAAATTTCAATAATTAATTCAAAACCAATTTTTTTGTTTCTATTTATTTTGTCTTCTATTTGAGTAACCATCATGTCAATGGCATAAACATCAGCCGCAACTCCAACTTTTGGTATCATTATCAAGTCAAGTCGTTCACCACCTTGCTCCATTAAATCAACTACATCGCGGTAACAATAATGAGTATCGAGGCCATTTATTCTGACAGAAAGAGTTTTTTTTCCAAAATCAAGATCATTAAGAGCTTTAATAACATTTTCTTTTGCTTGCTCTTTGTCTTGTGGAGCCACCGCGTCCTCTAAATCTAAACAAATAATATCAGCATTACTCTTGCATGCTTTATCAAATAATTCGGGTTTAGAGCCTGGGACGAATAACTGCGAACGGTTTAGTCTCGTTGGTTTTGTTGGTACAGATGTGAAACTCATATTGTTTTTTCTATCACTATAAAATTATCTTTTCAAGGCCTTCTTCAAATACGAATTTATTTATTGTAAATTTTTGAGAGTGGGTGGTTATCTTTAACAGTCTTTTTCAATCTATCATTTAAAATATGAGTATAAATTTGAGTTGTAGAAATATCTGCGTGACCCAGCAATATTTGTAAGGATCGCAGGTCGAGACCGTTTGCAAGCAGGTGTGATGCAAAGGCATGACGTAATTTGTGAGGACTAACAAATTTCTCTTCTATGCCTACTTTTATCGTAAGTTCTTTTAAGAGCTGATTGAATCTCTGTCTGCTTATATGCCCTAATTTAGAATTTTTTGAAGGAAATAACCATTTTTGATCATTTTTATTTTTAATAAATAATTCTCTTATTTTTAAATAGTTTTCGATTGTGCCTAATGTATTTTTGTCAATCGGAACAAGCCTTTCTTTATTTCCCTTACCGTAAACAAGTAAAAAATTTTTTTTCTCATATAGTGCTGAAATCCGTAAGTTAATCAGTTCTGTTATCCTTATGCCTGTTGAGTAAAGTATCTCAAGCATCACTAAAAATCGAATGCCTCCATTAGACTTATCTTCTCGGGCAGCTTTTAAAAGTCGATCAATTTGCATATTTGTTAGGAAAATAGGTAACTTTGAACTTTTCTTCGGAATATTTATTTTTTTTATTGGATTTGATTCTAGAATTTCCTCTTCGACTAAAAAATTAAAAAAGTGCCCTAACGCTGAGATTTTTCTAAGCACAGTAGATCGCTCAAAACCCTTTGCATTCAATGAAGCAATATATTTTTCAATATCTAAATTTAAATTTTTTGATGAAATTTTATCTATATTAAGTTTAGTTATTTTTAAACATTGCTTGATGTCAAGGCTATATGATTGAATAGTGTTCTTACTAAGTCCTTTTTCAGACGCAAGAGACTCTAAAAAATTTTCGATTAGTGATGCATTGGCCATTTAATCTAAAGCGTATCTTTTGTGAGATATTCAAATACGTATTGATTTGCATATACAGGGTCTATGTTAATAAGTCCCTTTATGATCGTAAATATTGTAGTTTCATGAAGATTTATGAAATTTTGATCACCGTGTATGAGATTTAAAAGCAAGATCATTTCTCCAATCTGATTATCTAGTGATTTTAAGTATTCATCAAGCTTCACATTTGTAATTACAGATGAAACCCTGTTTAAATCATTTGGCGTTTTCCAATAATTATTTATTTTTTCATCTGTCATTAACTCATAATATTTGACAATAATATTTTTCTGTTTTGCGCTAAGTTTTTTATCTTCAAGTAAAATTTCAAGCTCATCCAAAGAAAAAGAGGTATCGGAATTGAGGTATAAATAAAACTTAATCTTCGCCATTAATATTTTATAATCATCATTATAATTAATTACATTTAACCATTCCTTACATTTATCTAAATCTTTGTTAAGTATAAGAATTAAACAAACATCAAGACTTTCTGCTACTAAATTTTGTTTTGGAGTAATTACTTTAACCTTATCATAAATAAGAGTTGAAGCCTTATTAAGGAAGCCTTGCTTACTAAATATATCAATAAATTTTGGAATAAGCTTTACAATTTTTTCTTGAGATGCAGTTTTTCTAATTTCTTGATAAATTGAAATCCTATTCTCTAATGTTATATTTTTTTCATTATCATTATCAAACTTATAATCTTTATAAAAATCTGCTAAGTAGGACAGGTCAAGTAGCCCTAGTTCTAGCAATGTTTCAGTGATGTTTATTTTTTTTAAGTTACTATCTTGACTAGATAAAACATAAAATAATTTATATTCAATATCTGCATCTTCTTTAATCAAGTCATCGTAATTTATCTTTTCATTCTTTAGCAGATTTAATTTAATGAGACTTATGTCTCCAATTTCATTAGTATTAGTAAGTTCATCATTTAATAAAGAAATCAAAAGTTCAATATATTCTTTTTCGTGCTTAGTCTCTTCACGCATAAGAGAAATATTTAAATCCAAAGCCAACAAGTTTGAGTTCATTGCATTACAAAATGATGTGTAATATAAATCATTAAAGTAATCAGAAAAATAAGTTACATCTCTATTGCAAATTCTCTTATAATTTCCACTAATAAGAAAATATTTTTCAATATTCCCTAATATCTGTTCATTGATTTCATCTTCATTCATTAGAGTGGATAATAAATAAATTTCTTCAAAATACCCTTTGGAGGCCAGAAAATTAATTTTTAAATCTAAATAACTTTGGGTACTTTCTAAGTTATATTTTGGAGGAGTGGCTATAGTAAGGAGTGAATTAACCAACAGCTCTCTAAGTGTTGAACTATAGGATACTTCAGGTAAGGAATTAATCAAATACTCTATATCAGAGTAACTTGATCCGTTCCATAAAGTTGTATCAAACCCACCATTTGAGATATCGATCAATCCAAGTGAGTCTTTTCTAGAATAAGAAAAATCAGACTCTTTTACTGCAGACTTTGACTCTGTATTTTCATCAATTTTCACATCCTCTTCTGTGTCATTTTCATTAATTGGCACCAAACTATCTTCAGCCCAAATATCAAATGGTTCTTTCTTGTCTGTTTGTTCGGCATTTACTGAGAAAATTATAAAAATTATACTTACGAGATAAATAGTTATAATATATAGTAGATTTACAATAATGTTTCTTTTTGTCATAACAATTTCTTTTAACAGATTAATCTGAAACTGTGAAATTTATTCACATCTAATGATGTCAAAATTAAGACTTTCTAATAGTAATAAAAGTATTGTTCTTGTGGGTCACATGGGATCAGGAAAATCAACAATAGGCAAAAACCTCTCAAAGAAGTTAGGTATTGATTTTTTTGATTCTGATAAAGAAATTGAGTTAAGAGAAAAAATAAAAATTAGTAATATCTTTAGTTTACATGGAGAAAAATATTTCAGAAACCTTGAGGAAAAAATTAATCTTAAACTTCTTAAATATAAGAATGTAGTTCTTGCTCTTGGTGGTGGAGCATTTCAAAATCCTTCTGTAAGAAAAGTAGCATTAGAAAAATGTAATTGTATTTGGCTAAAATGTAGCTTAAATTTATTAGAACAGAGGTGTAATTTTAAAAAAAATAGACCTTTACTTGAAAATAAAAATATTAAATCAGAACTGTTAAAGTTAGATAAAATTCGAAGAAAAAATTATTCTAAAGCCCACTTATCAATAAATGTGGGGGGGAAAACGAAATATCAGGTTACAAAGGAATTACTAAATCAAATTAAACTTAATGATTAAAACTCTCAAGGTTACAACTCCACTTAAGAAATATAGTATAATTATTGGCAATAATATTATAGCCAACTCTGGAAAATATTCTAAAAAATATCTTAAGAGTGATAGGGTATTCATTGTTACTAACAAGCTTCTTAAATCTTTGTATTTAAAAAAAATAAAGAACTCATTTGTTAAGCATGGAATAACTGTCAGCGAAATAATCATTAACGATAGTGAAAGTAAGAAAAATCTTGAGTCAGTAAAAATCTTAACTAGCCATTTATTAAAAAATAAAGTTGATAGAAATGATACTCTGATTGCTCTTGGGGGAGGTGTAATAGGTGATCTTGTTGGATTTGTAGCAAGTATAACCCTAAGAGGTATTAACTTTATTCAAATTCCTACAACTTTACTTTCACAAGTAGACTCATCAGTTGGTGGAAAAACAGGAGTTAACACACCACTTGGAAAAAATTTAATTGGTTCTTTTTATCAGCCGGCCCTTGTCATTTCTGACGTAAGCATATTGAAGAGCTTAAATAAAAGAGAGGTATTGTCAGGATATGCAGAGGTAATCAAGTATGGCATCATAATGGACAAAGCGTTTTTTAATTGGTTATTAAAGAATGATAAACATTTTTTGAATCAAAATGCTAATTACTTAATAGAGATAGTATATAAATCATGCAAAAATAAAGCAAAAATAGTAAATCAAGATGAGAAGGAAAAAAATATTAGAGCCTTATTAAACCTTGGCCATACTTTTGGACACGCTATCGAAGCACTTAATAATTATAAAAAAACAGTTGTGCATGGTGAAGCTGTTGCGATAGGAATAATAATGGCACTAGAGCTATCTTTCTTAGAAGGAAAAATATCAAAAGACATTATAAATAAAATAGAATCACATTTTGATAAAATAGGTATTAAAAGAAAAATACCAAAACAATTAAAACGGCATTTAAACACTTCACAGTTTATAAAAGCAATGTCTTCTGATAAAAAAGTAAAAAACAAACAAATAAATTTAATATTATGTAAAAGAATTGGTGAAGCTTACATCACTGACACTTTCAAACATAAGAACATGAAAAAGGTAATAAAAGATTTTTTAAACTAAATGTTATTTGAGATAATTATTTTATTTTTTGCTATTATTATACTGCTTGTATTATCTGCATTCTTCTCAGGATCAGAAACTGGATTGACAGCCAGTACAAGAAGTCGACTTACAGGTTTGCGAATGAAAGGTAGTAAAAATGCTGATGTTGCTCTTCAATTGCTAAATAAAAAAGAGTCATTAATCGGTGCGATATTATTAGGTAATAACCTTGTAAATATTCTCGCTTCTGCATTGGCTACAAGCCTACTCATTAAAGTATATGGAAACTCAGGTGTAGCTTACGCAGTAATAATCATGACAGCATTAATTGTGATCTTCGCTGAAATTCTTCCTAAAAGTTATGCAATTGCGAATGCGGAGAAATTAGCGTTGATTGTTAGTCCATTATTAAAACCATTGGTTACTGTGCTGGCGCCCGTTACATGGATTATGGAAAAAATAGTTTTTAATATTCTAGGAATTTTCGGGATTAAACATGATCAAAATTCTCGCAGTATATCTGTTGCTGATGAAATAAGAGGAACGGTAGACCTACATCACAAAGAAGGTAGACTTTTTAAAATTGATAAGGACATGGTTACTGGAATTTTAGATTTATCTGAAATTGCAGTTGAAGATATTATGGTTCATAGAAGCAACGTATTTATGCTTAATATTGATGATGATCCTGAAAAAATTGTAAACCAAGTAATAGAAAGCCCATATACAAGAGTCCCAATTTGGAAAGATAATAATGAAAACATAATAGGTCTTATACACGCTAAAAATTTACTTAAATTACTTAGAGAAAAACAAACTCTTTCAATTACACGTGAAGACATAAAGGACTCACTGATTAAAACATGGTTTGTTCCAGAAACAACTTCTCTGAAAGACCAACTTCAAATGCACCTTAATAGAAAAATTAAATTGGCAATGGTTGTAGATGAGTACGGAGTACTGAGCGGAATGATTAGCCTGGAAGATATTATAGAGGAAATCGTTGGCGAGATAAGTGATGAGCATGATATTGAGCTTTCTGACATAAAAAGGAATCAAGATGGTTCAGTAAAAGTAAAGGGTTCGACAGAAATAAGAAATATAAATAGAAGTTTTGGATGGGATTTGCCTGATGAAGAAGCAAATACGATTTCAGGGCTGATAATAAATGAGTCAAGATCATTTCCTAAGACTGGTCAGATTTTTCAATATTATGGTTTTAAGTTTGAAATATTAGGAACAAATAAAAATATAATTACTCAAGTAAAAATATCTTCACTTAATTAGAGAATATTCTGCTTCAGTATGCAGCTTCAGTCTAATTGAATGAATATCATCTAAAATTTCTTGTTCGAGTACTTTATGTACTTTTCTCTCTCTATCAATTCGTGATAAGTTTAGAAATTTTTCAGAAACTATAATAAGTTTTATATGGGAAGTATCTTTATTTTCACCAGAATAATGGTTTTTGTGTTGGTCAGAAAAATTTATTATTTTGAAAAATGATGGTTTAAAAAAATCATTAATCTTCCTATTTATATTTTTTTCAAGACTCATATATTATTATATATATTTAACATAATTAATTGCGATATGGTTAACAGAAAATGCTCTTTTGAAAATTGCCCCAATGATGGAGAATTTAAAGCGCCTTCATCGCCAAAAGAGCTTAAACGGTATGTATGGTTCTGTTTGAAGCATATTAGAGAATATAATAAAAAGTGGAATTATTTCTCTGATATGTCTGCTGACGAAATTGAAGAATTTATTGAAAACGACATCATTGGCCACAGAAAAACCAAAAAAATAGGCACGAATGATGTGAATTACTTCGAAAAAATATCAAAAATCTCCGAACAGATGTTTTCTGGTATGAATAATCTTGAAAACCTTAATATGCACCCTAGTTTTTATAGTTCCAAATATCTAAATGCGCTGGCAACTTTAGGTATGGACAAAAAAGATAGTTCATTAGAGGATATTAAATCTAAATTCAAAAAGATTGTAAAAGAACTTCACCCTGATACAGTTGGACTGAATGAAGAAAACAAAGAAAAACTTACTAAGGTTCTAGAAGCCTACAAAATAATAAAGGATCAACATGACAGCAACAGAAAACCTAATTCAAAATAAGCCTGACATTTCTATTTCAGTAAATCAGGCCTTTGGCATTGATACAGATTTACACGTTGAGGGGTTTTCAAAGAAGTCTGAATATGTTCCAGATATCGATAGCAGCTATTGTTTTGATAAAGCAACAACAATGGCAGTTTTATCAGGTTTCAAATATAATAGAAGGGTAATGGTCCAGGGATTACATGGTACTGGAAAATCTACACATATCGAACAAATTGCTGCGCGGCTTAATTGGCCTTGCATTAGAGTTAACCTTGACAGTCATATAAGCCGAATTGATTTAATAGGAAAAGATGCAATCGTATTGAAAGAAGGCAAGCAAGTAACAGAATTTCAGGATGGAATTCTTCCTTGGTCATTACAAAATCCCACAGCATTAGTTTTTGATGAATACGATGCAGGTAGGCCTGATGTCATGTTTGTAATACAAAGAGTCTTGGAAGCAGATGGTAAATTTACACTTCTAGATAAAAATAGAGTTTTAAAACCAAATCATTATTTTAGAATGTTTGCAACAACAAACACAGTTGGCTTAGGTGATACCACGGGCTTATATCACGGAACGCAACAGATTAATCAGGGTCAAATGGATAGGTGGAATATTGTGACCACACTCAATTATCTTAATTTTGAGCAAGAAAAACAAATCATGCTCTCAAAAGTTCCTTCTTTTAACACACAAGAAAAGCAAGAAATCATTGAACTTATGATTAAAGTAGCAGACCTATCCAGAAAAGGGCTATCAAATGGAGATATATCAACAGTTATGAGTCCACGAACAGTTTTAACCTGGGCTCAAAATGCTGAGATATTTGACTTTAATTATGCAATGGCATTCAAACTTACTTTCTTAAATAAATGTGATGAGAGTGAAAGACAGATTATATCTGAATATTATCAACGCTGTTTTGGTGACGATCTCTCATTAGAAAAGAATGAGTTTAACTTAATATAGTGAAAGAAGATATTTTAGAAGATATCAAAAGGGCTATCTCATCTGCTACAAGGGCTATTGCTGAAAATAAAGAGCTTGAAGTTGTATTCGAAGATACCGGTTCTTCATCTGAAAATAAAATTGTTTTACCCCAAATGAAGTTAGATGTTAATCCTGAATCGCTTAGCCAGCTTAGAGGGAATGCTGATAATCAAGCCCTAAGATATAAATACCACAATCAAGACACTTTCAAAGAATACGAGCCCTCTGGAGAAAAAAATAGAAAGATTTATGAAATACTTGAAGATACTCGCATACAACTAATAGGCAGTAAATTGATGAGAGGTGTTAAAAATAATTTACATTCTCTCTATGAAGATAAATTTAAAGACAAAAATATTTCTGAAATCTCTAAACAATCTGATATTGATATTGAAGATGCTATTGATTTATATTTTAGAAATAAAGTCAGTCCTGATTATCTACCTAAAGATTCTGATAAAGCAATAAGCGTATGGAAGAAATGGCTTCAAAGTAGGATTGGCGACTCTTCCAATTCTCTCCTAGAGAATATTTATGATCAAAAAGTTTTTGCTGAAAATGTAAATAAATTAATAAATGACTTAGACTATTATGATGAACAAAATACTAATGATGAAAAGAATGAAGAGGAAAAAAATCAAAACACAGAGCAACTCGAAAATAATGAATTAGATGACATGGAGAATCAGTCATCTTTTAGTGATGATGACGCCTCACAGTCAGAAGAGGAAGTGGGGTATGAAGAAACAGAAATGAATATTGACCAGCAAGAGGATGATGAACTTTCAGAGTTTGATGAAGGAAATAGTGAAAATGCAACACCTCAGTATAGAGCTGAAAATTCAAGTGAACAAATACTAAGTGAGTATGGTATATACACTGAAGAATTTGATGAGATAATTACTGCTTCAAATATATGTGAAGATGAAGAATTAAACCGCCTTCGCGCTTACTTAGACCAGCAACTTAAGTCATATCAAACAATTATTTCTAGATTGGCTAATCGATTACAAAGGAAATTGCTTGCTAAGCAAAACCGAAGCTGGGATTTTGATCTAGAAGAGGGATTGCTAGATACATCAAGATTAACCAGGATTATAATGGACCCATATCACTCATTATCTTTCAAAAAAGAAAAGGATACTGACTTCAAGGATACAGTAGTTTCACTTTTAATTGATAATTCTGGATCAATGAGAGGAAGGCCCATTACTGTAGCTGCCATGAGCGCTGATATTCTTGCCAGAACACTCGAAAGATGTGGTGTTAAGGTTGAGATACTTGGCTTTACAACAAAAGCTTGGAAAGGTGGCAAAAGTCGAGAGCATTGGATGCAGAACAAGAAAATTCCAGCACCAGGAAGATTAAATGATTTAAGACACATTATTTATAAAGCTGCGGATGAACCATGGCGTAGATCAAAAAAAAATTTAGGCCTTATGATGCGTGAGGGACTATTGAAAGAGAATATTGATGGAGAAGCACTTTTATGGGCACATAAAAGGTTGCAAGTCAGATATGAAGCAAGAAAAATATTAATGGTTATATCCGATGGAGCACCTGTAGATGATAGTACTTTATCCGTAAATACAGGAAATTATCTTGAAAAACATTTAAGAGGTGTAATCGAATGGATAGAATCAAAGTCTGCTATTCAATTGTTGGCTGTAGGCATAGGTCACGATGTTACTCGATACTACAAAAGAGCTGTTACCATAGTAGATGCTGAACAGTTAGCGGATGTTATGACAGAACAGTTAGTTGATTTATTTGAAGAGAGTGAGAAAAAAAATAAAAGTCAGCTTGCTAACTAACTTTGCTCGCAGCTATGCCCATTGCACGTTGTAATCTCTTGGCTTTAAGCGATAATTTCTTACTTTTTGTTTTTGTTAAGAATTCATCTATACCGCCAAATTTCGAGACTGTTCGAATTGACGATGTAGCCACTGATAACTTTATTTTTTTATTTAACAATTCACTTTTAAAAGTTACCGCTTGGAGATTAACATTAAATTTTCTTCTAGTTTTGTTATTAGCTTTACTTACGTTATTTCCAAACTGGACTTTTTTGCCAGATAAATCACATGCTTTTGTCATAATTTGTGTTAGTTAAAGATAATAATAAATATTGTCAATATGATTATTTATTCTGCAAATTCTGAGTGATAGCTTCAATTGCTTCAAACATTTGAATCTTACCATCCATTACTTTTTGTGACAATTGACTAATACTACCGTCTGCTTTGATTTTCTTTTGAATATTAAATTGGATTATTTCTCTAACCTCTTCTTCTATCCAATAAGTAAACTGTTTAGCGCGCCTTTCATCAAAATTTTTATTTTTCTTATTTTGTGAAACTATATTTTGTATAGTTTCTATTACTTTTTCCATACCAGTCTGTTCAATGGCCGATACAAGTAAGACCTCCTTATCAGCAGTATCATTTGATTTTTTATAATAACTTATTGCTGATTTGTAATCAGAAGCAGTTTTAGAGGCTTCAGATTTTAGGTCACCGTCATTTTTATTAACTATAAATATATCAGCATATTCTGTTATCCCTTTTTTTATACCCTGTAGCTCGTCTCCAGACCCTGGTCCTACAATTAAAGAAAATATATCTACTAAATTAGTTGCCATAGTTTCTGACTGACCTACACCAACAGTTTCAATAAAAATAAAATCGTATCCCGCTGCATCCAATATGATTGATGCTTCTCTTGTTCCAACTGAAATGCCCCCTAACGAACCTCTTGAGGGAGTAGACCTTATGAATGTATTGGGATTTTTAGAAATTTCTATCATCCTAGTTTTGTCACCCAGTATTGACCCTCCTGTAATCTGTGAAGATGGATCAATAGCTAAAATGCCAAGCTTATAATTTTTTTCTACCAGATAACGACCAAATGATTCGATAAATGTTGATTTGCCAACACCAGGCGGCCCTGAAAATCCAACACGAATTGATTTGCCTGGCTTATTTAATAGCTCTGAAATTAGTTTTCTACTTTCTTTTTTATCATTCTCCCTAGAGGACTCAACTAATGTGATAGCTTTAGCAATTGCAGCTCTTTCACCTTTAATAATTTTTTCGACAAGCTGCATTTAATTATGTTTGTGAATTTTATCTGATATCAAATCAATGACCTTTTCTGCTGATTCAATAATATTTGAACCTGGACCAAAGATAGCTGAAATATTATTTTCATATAAAAAATCGTAGTCTTGCTCAGGTATTACTCCGCCAACAAAAACAATTATTTTTGACTTGGGATCTATTTCTTTAAGGCTTTTCATGAGCTCTGGTACAAGTGTTTTGTGACCTGCCGCAAGTGTTGAGACACCTATTGCGTGCACATCATTCTCGATTGCATCTTTCGCTACATCTTTTGGAGACTGAAATAAAGGACCCATATCAACATCAAATCCCATATCTGCAAATGACGTAGCAACAATCTTTGCTCCTCTATCATGACCATCTTGGCCCATCTTAACTACCAAAACTCTAGGCCTTCGACCATTTGCCTCTTCAAAAATATTTACTTTTTTTGTTACATTCATAAAATCCTCATCACCCTCAAAATGCTTTCCATATACCCCCGAGACACTTAAAGATGTCGCAAAATGTCTTCCGTATACTTGCTCTAACGCTTTTGAAACTTCCCCAACTGTTGCTCTATTTTTTATAGCATCAATTGAACGCGCTAACAAATTACTGTCCTCTTTGGCTGCAGTCACTAATTTAGCTAGAGACTCATCAACAGCCTTTTGATCTCTAGAGGCTTTAATGTCATTTATTTTTTTTATTTGATCATCTCTCACTCTATTATTATCAATTACCCTAACATCTACCTTTGGCTCTTTGGGGTTTTTAAACTTATTAACCCCAACAACAACTCTTGAACCACTATCTACTTTAGCTTGTTTTTTAGTAGCCGACTCCTCAATTTTTAACTTTGGCACGCCCGCTTTTACGGCTTTTGTCATCCCTCCAAGGGACTCTATCTCTTCTATAATTTCCCAAGCTTTTTTTGATAATTCGTCAGTAAGACTTTCTATAAAATATGATCCTGCTAATGGATCTACAGTATTCGTTACACCAGTCTCATTTTGAAGAATAAGCTGGGTATTTCTGGCTATTCGAGCGGATTCATCAGTAGGAAGAGCAATTGCTTCATCAAATGAATTGGTATGCAAACTCTGAGTTCCACCTAGTATAGCAGAGAGTGCCTCATAAGATGTCCTAATGATATTATTATATGGATCCTTTTCAGTAAGTGATACTCCAGAAGTCTGACAGTGTGTTCTGAGTATCAAGGACTTTTCATTTTTTGCTCCAAAATCTTTCATTATTTTATACCATAATGTTCTAGCTGCTCTGAGTTTTGCAATCTCCATAAAGAAATCAGTTCCAATTGCAAAAAAGAATGAAAGACGTGGAGCAAAGTCATCAATATCTAACCCTTTTGAGAGAGCTGCCCTTACATATTCCATGCCGTCAGCAAGTGTGTAAGCAAGTTCAAGCACATTATCTGCACCTGCTTCTTGCATATGATAGCCAGAGATTGAAATTGAATTAAACTTTGGCATTTCCTTAGATGTAAATTCAATTATATCAGCAACGATTTTCATAGATGGATCAGGAGGATAAATGTATGTATTTCTCACCATGAATTCTTTTAAAATGTCATTTTGTATAGTTCCAGATAGTAAATTTTTATTAACATTTTGCTCTTCCCCAGCAACAATGAATGAGGATAAGACAGGAAGGACTGCTCCATTCATCGTCATTGATACAGACATCTGATCAAGTGGAATGTCATTGAATAGAATTTTCATGTCTTCAACAGTATCAATGGCAACACCGGCCTTGCCAACATCTCCCATTACTAAATCATCATCAGAGTCATAACCTCTATGTGTTGGCAGATCAAAAGCAACTGAAAGACCTTTTTGACCAGATTTTAAATTTTTCTTATAAAAATCATTTGACTCCTCTGCTGTAGAAAACCCAGCATACTGCCTTATCGTCCAAGGTCTATTTGTATACATTGAAGCTTTTGGGCCCCTCGTATATGGCAACTGACCAGGGAGTGAGTCATTATCTACAAATGAAAGATTCTCAATGTCAGCTTTTGTATAAACTGGCTTTATTTCAATACCTTCATCTGTTTCAGACGACGCCTCGTTGAGATCAATCTTCGTTTCTCGTTCAAAGCTTTTCTGCCACTTTGTATAATTATCACTATTTTTTGTTTTCATATTTAATTAAGAAACTTTTAAATTTAGTTTATGTGATGTATATAATTATTTGATTATAAAAAAAAATAGAATATTTAAAGAACATAGCTTGTTAGTGATTCGGACACATAATCTACCTGTTTTGTTCTATATTATAAACAATATGTTGTGTCAGTTAATAGTTAATATACAAAAATAATATTATGTTTGAAAAATTTACATCATTGTTTGAAAAGACTGAAACTAAAGAAGATAACGAATTTGATGCAACGCAGTTGGCTGTTGCCTCGCTAATGATTACGACAGCAAAACACGACGGCATATTTGATGAAATTGAAAAGGAAGAAATTCTTAAGTTACTTAATAATTACTACAAGTTGACAGATGAAAGCTTAATCAATTTGTTTGAAATATCTAACTCTATGGTTGATAACGCCAGTGATATTCATCAGTTTACTTCAAAAATAAATTCTTCCTTAAATGATGAAGAAAAACTAGCAATAATTGAAATGCTTTGGAAGATAATCATTGCTGATGGGCGAATTGATGATTACGAAAATGCTCTTGTGAGAAAACTATCAGGACTACTTTATATTGATGATTTTAAAGTTGGTGAAATCAAAAAAAGACTTACAGGTTAATCCTCTATGACATACGTAGTAAATGAGAATTGCATTAAATGCAAATTCACTGACTGTGTGGAAGTTTGTCCAGTTGATTGTTTCTATGAAGGTGAAAACATGCTAGTAATCAATCCAGAGGAATGTATTGATTGTGGTGTTTGCGAGCCAGAATGTCCAGTAGATGCAATAATCTCTGATACAGAAGATAAAGATGGAAAATGGTTAGAAATTAATACGAAGTTTTCTAATGAGTGGCCGAATATTACATTAAAAAAAGATCCGCCAGTTGATGCGGAAAAATATGAGAATGAAGATGATAAGTATAACAAATTTTTTTCAAAAAAACCTGGGGGATAATTCAATTATATGAAAAAAAATAAGAAATCCATAAAGAAGAAAAAGAAAATTGTTAAAAAAGTTCTTAAGAAAAAGAAAGCTATTAAAAAAGTTCTTAAGAAAAAGAAAGTAGTAAAAAAAACTATTAAAAAACAGAAGGTTGCCTCAAAAAAAAAGGTAGAAGCAAAAAAAACTGTAAAAAAGTTTGTAGCTCCAAAAATGCCTCAACAATCTAATAAAAAAGTTAATAATAGAATAATTAATCCTTCCCACTATCAAGCAAAAAAAGTAAAGAAATTTTTAGAAATAAAAACAATAAAAGAAAAAAAAGTTAAAAAAATATTTGAGACTAAAGATCATGTTGTTTATCCAACTCATGGTGTTGGGCAAGTTATCGATATAGAAAAAAGAGAGGTAGTTGGTCAAAAGCTTGAAATGTACGTCATTGAATTTGTAAAAGATAAATTAATACTGAGAGTGCCAGTTGATAAAGCAAAGAAACTCAGTTTAAGAAAAGTTTCAAAACCATCAAAAATCCAAAATGTTTTGAAAATTCTTTCTCAGAAAGCCAAAATTAAAAGAACTATGTGGAGTCGACGCGCGCAGGAATACGATTTAAAAATTAACTCTGGGGAAATCGAGCAAATTGCTGAAGTAGTTAGAGATTTAAATAGGGCAAACAACCAGATAGAGCAATCTTATAGTGAACGCCAACTGTTTGAATTATCTTATGATCGTTTTTTACGCGAAGTTATTGCAAGCCTTAAAATCACTGAAGAAAATGCAATCAAAAAAATAGACAAAATTCTTGGTAGAGACAAATTAAAAAACGCCCCTAGTCTATTAAACTAAGGGCGCAAAAAAAAAGCATTGATTAATCAATGCTATTTATCTTTTCTTTTTTTTCTTTTTAGCTGGCTTCCTTTTAGCGGCTTTTTTCTTCTTTTTAGGAGCTGCTTTTTTCTTAGCTTTTTTCTTTGCCTTCGCAAAGATTACTTTAAGTTCCTCCATAATTATCTCCCCCCATTTGGGTTTAGTTAGAGGTTAATTAATGAATCAAAAGTTTGATTCGTTATGTTCAATGATTAAACTTTTATTGAAAACTGTCAATTTCTCAATCTTTTCAAAGATTAACAGTAAAAATGTTAGAAAATTAAATTTATTTTAAATTATTAGTTTATTTATTTAAATACTTATAGACATTGAATTTTTTTTAATGAAAAAAACTTATTCTTTAAAATTTACAATTTTAAAACAAAAAAAGAAAAAAAAATTTGTTATAAGTTTATTTCTGATTAATGTGCGCTCGTAGCTCAGTAGGATAGAGCACAGGATTCCTAATCCTGGGGTCGGATGTTCGAATCATCTCGAGCGCGCCAACAAAAATTTATCTAGGCTATTTCAGAACCGTTATCTACCAATTGACGCGGTTCCAAGAGTATCACTTCTTCCCTTTTATTTATGGCACCTAATACTAACACTTCTGACTCGACGCCTGCAATATTCCTATTTTCAAAATTGCAAACTGCAACAATTTGCCTATTAATTAACTCATCTATTGAATAATTAGTGATTTGAGCAGAGCTGATTTTTATTCCTAATTCTGGACCAAAATCAATTGATAAAACATATGCTGGTTTTCTTGCTTTTATATTAATTTCAGCAGATTTAATGGTACCTGTTAAAATTTGTATTTTTTGAAAATCATCATATTTTACAATGCTTTTTTTATCTATGAGAGCCATATTGGCAGTTGTTTATACCCTTTATTGTTTGATTCAATTTGTAATTATTTATTCAATTTGTATTTTAGGGTCATGTCAAGTTTTGATGATACAAATGAAATGAAAGCTTTTACTAAAAAAGCCATGTCAATTCCTCTTTTAGCTGAAGAACATGAAAAAGTTTTAGCTAAAAAGTGGATTGAAAAGAAGGATGAGAGTGCTCTTCACGAACTTACACAATCTCATATAAGATTAGTAATTGCTTTTGCAGTAAAATACAAAAATTATGGATTAAACCTCAGTGACCTAATTCAAGAGGGTAACATCGGATTAATGAAAGCCGCTGAGAGGTTTCAGCTCGATAAAGAAGTTAGATTTTCTACTTATGCAGGCTGGTGGATAAGAGCCTCTATCCAGGATTTTGTTCTAAAAAACTGGTCATTAGTAAGAATAGCCACTACATCAAAACAAAAAAGCCTTTTTTTCAATCTAAGAAAATTAAAACATAAAATCCACCAAACAGAGCATGGATCAATTGACTTTAGAACGGCTCAAGGAATAGCAAACGATTTAAATATTGCAACGTCAGATGTCATTAAAATGGACAGCAGAATAAGCCAAAATGATAGCTCTCTTAATCACAAAATTAATGATGAGAGCCAAAGTGAATTCATGGAATTAATAGAAGACGAAGATGCAAGACCCGACGACAAAGTTTTTGAAAAGGATCAGGTAAATTTCAAAAAGGAATTAATAAAACGTTCCCTTGAGATACTAGATGATAGGGAGACTAGAATTATTAAAGATCGTCACCTAATTGAAGATACTAAAACTCTAGATATATTAGGAAAAGAACTTAAAATTTCAAAAGAAAGAGTTAGACAGATAGAAAAAGGTGCAATGATGAAGTTGAAATCGTATATTGCCAACTCTCAAAGCAAAGATCTCCTTTTTAGTTAACTAATTCTGCAATATGTTCTCCCAAAACTAAGGAAGAAGTTAAACCAGGAGATTCAATCCCAAAGAGATTTATTAAATTCTTACTTTTGTGGATCTCTTCACCTTGTATGATGAAATCACTTTTTCCCTCTCCACGATTTTTTAACTTTGGTCTTACCCCCGAATAACCTTTTTTTAATAAACCCTTATCAAAAGTAGGTATATATTTTCGAATATCATTATAAAAAGATTCAAGTCTATTCTCATTTACGTCATAATTTATTTCATCTATCCATTCTACATCTGGACCAAATCGTACTTGCATACCGATATCTAGACCTAAGTGTAAGCCAAGACTTGCTTCATTTGGTATAGGATAAATTAAGTGCCTAATATTTAAATCCTTACCAGTCTCAAAATAATTTCCCTTAGCGAAGTATGTCTTTGGAATTAGTGTTTTATCCATGGAGGATATTGATTTGGCAACATCTTCAGCATGAAGACCCGCGGCATTGATCAAAATTGAAGACTCAATTTTAATTTCATTATCTTCGTTAAGAACTGTTGAGACATGGACATTATTCTTTAGCTCAGATTTAATAAATTTACTATTGTAGGCAATGCTTCCTGACAACTCTAACTCTCCTAGATATGATCTCATTAATGATGCTTGGTCAACAATGCCTGAAGATGGAACAAACAATGCTTCCTCACATTCTACTAGTGGTTCCACCTGAGAAACATAATCTCCAGTCACTCTTTTTATTCCTTCAACACCATTATCCCCTGCTTTTTCATATATCTCATCAAGCTTTGGGATTTCGTCTTTTGAACAAGCCACAATAAATTTGCCTGTATTGAAGTGTGGGATTTTAAATTTATTACAGTATTCATAAATACGTTTATTTCCAAGAGCGCAAAATTTGGCTTTTAATGAATTCTGATCGTAATAGACACCAGCATGGATTACCCCGCTGTTTCTTGAACTTGTTACTGAACCAAAAGTATTCTCTCTTTCAACGACTAGTACATCCCTTCTTTTGGCAGCAAAAGTCTTAGCAATTGCCAAACCAACAACTCCACCTCCTATAACTAATACGTCTACAAAATTATTACTCATGAAATTTTCTTTATCATTAATGATACTTTTTTTGTTTCATTTTCTGTAAGCTGATATCCAACGTTTTCATAGTTTAGGCTTTCATGAAATTTTTTTGATATTGGGTTTGGTGGCTCAATATTAAACTCACATGCAATTAATTCATACTCGCTAATGTTTTTTTCTAAGTCTAAATATAGACTTTTTCCAATACCGTTTTTCTTAAACTCATTCATTATCACAATTCTATCGATGTAAGCAAACTTATCATACCTTCCGCTAAACCATTTATAATTTAAGCTTTTATATTCAAGTCCTGATGGCAAAACTAATAAAAAACCAGAAATGGCACCGTGAGAATTCTCAGCTATTTTGAAATATAGTTTTCTATTAAGGAACCACTCAAATTCATTATAAGATACATAATTGACTGCTGGAATTGCAGACTCATTGATTAGTACAATCTTATCTATATCAGAATGTTTAGCATCTCTTAACGTAAACATTTTAACAAGTTACATTATAATTTTCGACAAAGAGCTTTGGCATCCTAACTGGCTTAAAATTATTTAGACTTATGCAGGCGTAATCAACAAAAGATGTGAAAATTGTTTGATCTTTAGCTATGTTAATAACTTGAAAAAATCTACTTAATCTGATTTTTTTATCGGTTGAAACAATCCAAGTTGAAATAGCTACTTGGTCCCCTTCGAACAAAGATCCTGTAAAATTATTTTCACTTTTTATTACAACACAAGCACATTTCAAATCTTCATATACCTTTGGAGTAATACCTAATCTTGCTGAGTGTTTCCAGCTTACAATTTCACACCAGTTTAAATAAACTTTATTGTTAACATGGCCAAGGATATCGATATCTTCTTTTGTAACAGTAAATTCTTCGATAAACGGATTTTTATATTTCCAATTTAAATTTTCTAACATTATTAATTTCTGACTTCCTTAGGAAGTTTAAATTGAACATTTTCCTCACCAAGTGAAACATTCTCAATCTCTAATGAATAATTTTCTTGAAATTTTGATATTACATTCTCAACCAAAACTTCCGGTACAGAGGCACCTGACGAAATTCCAATAATACTACTCGCAGAATAGTTACTTAAATTTAGACTTTCAGCATTTTCTAATAAATGAGAGTTGAGACAGCCTGCTTTTTTCGCTACCTCAACGAGTCTGTTTGAATTAGATGAATTTTTAGACCCAACTACAATAAATGCATCACACTTATTAGCATATTCTTTAATGGCCTTTTGCCTATTTGAAGTAGCATAACATATGTCTTCTTTTGGAGATGACTCAATATTTGGAAATTTTTTACGTAATTCATTGATAATATTTTGAGTATCATCAATAGATAGAGTTGTTTGAGTTAAGTAAGCAATTTTATCATTTCCAGTTAAATTAAGATCATTTATATCATTTATAGTTTCTACTAAATAAATAGTATCTTCAGGCAACTGGCCCATAGTTCCTTCTACTTCGGGATGATTCTTATGACCTATTAAAATAATTTTAAAGCCTAATTTGTAAAACTTGTCTGCCTGTACGTGCACCTTTGTGACAAGGGGGCAAGTAGCATCTATAATAGTTTTATTGTTATCTTTTGCATAATTAGTGATCTTTCTTGAAACTCCATGCGCTGAAAATATAATTGGCCTATCTTTTGGAGCATCCTCAATATTCTTTAAAAACACGGCACCCTTTTTAGTTAGATCATCTATAACGTGCTTATTGTGAACAATTTCGTGATTTACATATACTGGAGATCCATATTTTTTAAGTGTTTCTAATACAACGTCAATAGCCCTAGTAACTCCTGCACAAAAGCCTCTTGGCGAGACTAAAATTATTTTCTTGCTATTATTCATACTGGTTAAATTTACCAATTTGTTTATATAGTATTTCTATATGAATATAGAAAATATAATTGAAAAATTTACTAGTGTCATAATATCTCATAAAATTAAAACTCTTACGTTAGCAATAGTGCTTATTTTACTCGCTACTTCTGGTGTACGTTTTTTAGAAACTCCTGCTGGATACAGATCTTTTGTTGAAAATGATCAACAGAATTACCAGGATATACTTAACATAGAAGAGAAGTACGGCACAATTGATACGCTTACTTTTGTGATAAAGCCCAAAAGTGGAGAAATTTTTCAGAAAAATGTTCTAAAAGTAATAGATGAATTGACTGAATTATCATGGAAAGCTCCATACTCATCAAGAGTTAGTTCATTGACAAATTATCAATATACAACTGTTGATGGTGACGACATTAATATTAGTGACTTCATAAGCGACATAGACTCACTTACTGATAATGAATTATTAGATCTTAAAAACCTAGCTTTAAAAGAAAAAAATATTGTAAACTTTATATTATCTAAAAGTTCAAAAGTAAGCTTTGTAAATATTACACTTGATGTGCCTATTGGGATTGACTTCATCGAACCAATTGCATTTGCAGAAGAACAAAAAAAATTATTTAATGAAAAAAACCCTGACATATTTGTAACTGTAGCAGGCTCAGCTAGATTTTCTCAAAACTTTCAAGAAACAGCTCAAAGTGACGCTACTAATATGTATCCTGCATTCCTAGTTCTCATAATCATACTCTCATATATTCTTTTAAGGTCAGTGTCTGCATCGCTACTATCTCTTATTGTTATTTTTCTATCGATTCTACCTTCAATGGGTTCTGCTGGATGGCTAGAATATCAAGTTTTACCTCCTTTAATTATTGCGCCGATAATTATACTAACTATTGCTTTAGCTCATGCTATTCACATTCTTTCCATAGCACTTTCTAATATGAATGAAGGAATGCAAAAAGATAAGGCGATTATAGAAAGTATGAAAATTAACTTTACGCCAGTATTCTTAACAAGTTTTACAACTGCTGTGGGTGTTGCTGGAGTTAATTTTGGGAATATTCCAGCATTTAGTCAAATGGCAAATGCTGTTGTATTTGGTGCTGCCTACAGCTTTGTATTATCTGTTACAGTATTGCCAGCATTATTTATGATGATGCCTATAAAATCTGATGGTAAAAATAACATTATTTTGCCTGCCTTGCATGCATTGGGCAATTTTATATTTAAATTTAAGTATTATGTGATCACTTTTACATCCCTGATCACAGTTTTTTTAATTTCACTAATACCAACCCTATATTTTGATGATGACTTTGATGCATACTTTGATCGAGTTGATGACTGGGTTGAAGTTAAGAATATTGTTAATGATGAGTTTGGAAGTTCTTTTTTTATTTTTGCTAATATGGATTCAGGAGAAGTAGATGGAATCACAGATCCAAATTATTTGAAAAAACTTGATGATTTTGCAAATTGGCTTGAGAGCCAAGATGAGGTTGTTACAGTTGCTACAGTCGCAGATGTGGTAAAAACTTTGAATAAAAATATGAATGAAGGGTCTGAAGAATTTTATTCAATACCAGAAAATAAATCACTAAATGCACAATATTTCTTAATGTATGAATTTTCTGTACCTTATGGAATGGATCTGAAAGATCAAATGACTGCCAACAAGTCAGAATCAAGATTACTTATAAGACTAAATAACTTTACCTCAATTCAATCTAGAGATTTTCATCAAAGGACCAAAGAGTGGATAAAAAATAATCTTGGCTCCTATCAATCTGATGGAGTTGTTGGCATACCTGTCATGTTCCCGTATGTATACCAAGAAAATACAAACGGACTTCTAAGAGGACTTATTTTTTCTTTTGGAATAATTATTGTTGTGATTGGTGTTACGCTCAGAAGCATAAGGTTCGGACTGATTAGTGTGGTTCCCAATGTTGTTCCCTTTGTTCTTGCCTATGGAGTACTGTCACTTTTTACTAAAATTGTAACTTTCAGTCATACTGTTGCTATTTTAATTGCTATTGGTCTTGTAGTAGATGCAACAATTCATTTCTTAACAAAATTTAAAAAAGCAAACGTGATGAATTTGTCATCATACGACGCAATCCAATACTGCTATAAATATGTTGGCTACCCAATCATTGTTGCATCAGTTTGCCTTTTTTGTGGATTTCTATTCTTACTTCAATCAAGCTTTCAAACAAATTATGTATTGGGTGGGATGTGTGCATTAATAATTTTACTTGCGCTGATAATCGACCTATTATTGCTGCCATCACTGTTATTAATCTTTGGAAATAAATCAAAATGAAAATTTTTTCTTTCTTATTTATATTAATTCTAACATTTAATTTTTCTTCATTCGCGGAAACAGATGATGAAAGAGGTTTAAAAATAGCAAAAGAAGCTTATGAAAGTACACGCGGGTATATAGACAGCACATCAGAGCAATTAATGATTCTCATTGATCCCAAAGGCAATGAAGTCATAAGAAAAATTTCAGGTAAAAATCTAGAAAACATGGACCCAGATGATGGAGATAAATCATTGATTTTTTTTAATAAACCCAAAGATGTCGAAGGCACAGTAATGCTTTCACATACACATGTGAATGATGATGATGATCAATGGCTTTATCTGCCTGCCTTAGGTAGAGTAAAAAGAATTTCGTCTAGCAATAAATCAGGGGCGTTTATGGGAAGCGAAATTTCATTTGAAGACTTTTCAGGTTTAGATTACAGAAAATATGACTGGAAATATTTAGGTGAAGAAAACTATGAGGGTGAAATGTGCTATAAACTTGAGTCCTATCCTAAGTATGAAAATTCTGGGTACACAAAGAGAATTGGTCTTACGGACGAGTTGTTAAGAGCTCGAAAAATTGAGTATTATGATAGAAAAGGCGATCTCCTAAAGACTATATATTTTGAGGATCATAAATTATACAACGATGCTATCTGGTTTGCAGATACTTTTCGTGTTGTAAATCATCAAAATGACAACTCAACTATTTATAAATGGGAAAATCGTCAATTAAATATAGGACTAAATAAAAAGGACTTTGAAAAATCCAGTTTGATGCGTTTAGCTGATTAATTGTGATTGAAAATCTTTTTCAACAAAAAATACTTATTTTCTTTTTAGTTTATTTATTTCTTACATCTCATATTAATGCATTAGACTTTAAAACTTACGGTTTTATTCAACAAGAATCATCTATTTACATAAATGGGGACGGAAAACACAATCAGGATAACTACAATACTTCTTTGTTTGGAAAAGGAACCTTTATATCATACTTGCAAGAAGGTGATGCAAAATTTACCATTAGTGCAATTGGTCGTTTCGACCAGAATGATGATGAACTTCGCTACTTAGATTTTCAAAAGTTTAAATATGAATATTATTTTGACGATATAGCGCTAAAAATTGGGAATGAAATAGTTTTTTGGGGAGTCAATGAAACGTTTAATATTGTAGATATTATCAATCAATCAAATTTAGCAGAAGATATAGCTGGAACAAAGAAACTTGGTCAGCCTATGGCTTCAATTTCATACAGTCAGGATTACGGGATATTTGATATCTACTTAATGCCATATTTTAGAGAGAGACCATTTTCTGGCAAAGAAGGTCGTCCGAGACTTTTATTTGAAGTTGATAAGAATTCTATTACCTATGAGTCTTCAGCAAAGAAACGTAAAATGGATTTTGCATTAAGATACTCTGCAGTTATCGAGGATTTAGATATTGGTTTATCTCACTTCTACGGAAATAACAGAACACCTGTCTTAAGCCCTAATCCATTAACTTTAAAGTTTGACTCTCATTACCCTATATTATCTCAAACAGGGGTTGATATTCAAGCTACTAAAGGTCCTTGGCTATACAAGCTTGAGTCTGTAAGCGCTAAAGATGGAAGTGAAAGACATTTGAGCACTGCGGGTGGAATCGAATATACATATTATGGTATTCGTAATACGCAAAGTGATCTTGGTGTAATTGTAGAATATGCCTTTGATGATAGGAATAATAATCCTTTTAATAACGAAGGTGTTATTGGTTTAAGATGGAGCTTAAATGATATTAAATCTTCTAGTCTACTAGCAGGCTATTTATTTGACATAAGAGGCAACTCAAATCGTTTTCAGGCAGAGTTTGAACAAAGAGTAAAGGACGACTTAAAACTTTTTGTTGATGTATCATTAAATGGAAGTATTGATAACACTGATTTTACTTATCAATTTAAGGAAGATTCAAGTTTAACTCTAAAACTAGCTAAATATTTCTAGAGTCTAACTTCTGAACTATAAATTTTATCAAACATATTTTGATCTAAATCTATATATGTTGAGTCGGGTCCTGATGCAAAATAGAGTGGATCTTGAATTTTGTTAGGATTAAATCCTTCTTCGACCAGATCTGTTTTTTTATATTTAAATGTTCCAGTCTTTTCTATCTCAGGACTTATACGAATAAAAACAGGCACACTATAAGCTGGCAATTGTTCGGATAAATATTGATAGAGCTCGTCTAATTTAAATTCACTATTTACAACAAGAGATGCCATACCTGCTCTACCATCTTGGTTGGGAACCTCCACCCCATAGACATTAACTTCATCGATTCCTCTAAATGATGAAATTGCCTCGCTCACTTCATTAGTTGATACATTTTCAGATTTCCACCTAAAGGTATCCCCAATGCGATCTACAAAATAAAAATAACCTTTTTTGTCTTTCTTTAATAAATCACCTGTGGAAAACCAACGATCACCTTTTTCAAAAACATCCTCAAGAATTTTTTTCTTTGTAGCTTCTTTATCTGTATATCCTTCAAATTTTCCAGTAAATTTATCATCATTTGGAATGAAGCCAATTGCTTCACCAGTCTCATCATTTTCACACTCTATGCAGAACCCATCCTTATTTCTAATTACAACTTCATTTTCAACATCAAATTTAACAATTTTAGTTGGTAAAATACCCTTTAAATATGGAGGAATTCTTCCAATTGAACCAAATTCACTGTCCACATTTGTTAAAGATACATTTCCCTCCGAGGAACCGTAAAATTCTATAATCTTATTTATACCAAACCTTTCTTGCACTACTTTCCAGACCTCTGGCCTCAATCCATTTCCATATATTCCTCTAATCTTATGTTTTTTTTCATATTCGTTTTCTTTTCCAGCTACCAAATATCTGAATAATTCACCAATGTAAGTAATGACTGTAACTTCATACTTTACACAATCTTCCCAAAACTTCTCAACAGAAAATTTCTTTCTAAGCACAACAGTACCACCTGTACAAAAAGTTGAACCTATGCCAACTACACCTCCAGTTGCATGATATAATGGAAGAACCATGTACGTTTTATCTGTAGGTTTCATTTGAAGTGAAAACATTTGTAATCCACATCCAACTAAAAATTTTTGATGGCTAAAATTTGACGCTTTGGGCATGCCTGTCGTACCACTTGTATAAATATAGAAAAGTGATTGGCTATTTGATAAATTTTTTCTCACAGAATTATCTGGTCTAATTTTTCCTTCCTCATTAAAGCTATTAGACAATGACTCATAGCCTTGAACTTCTTTACCAGCGACGTAAACATCTAAATCATCCTCGATATAGCTTTGCGCTGATGAAAGATTTTCCATCAAGTCAGAACTTATAATAAGACTTTTACTTTCTGATTTTTTAATACAATGAGCTAAAGACTTACTTTTTATATTGTTGTTTAAACATGCAACAGTAACCCCAATTTTTGCTAAGCCAAACCAAGTAAAAATATACTCAGGTTTATTTTCCATTAATAAAGAAATTGCATCACCAGTTTTGTATCCTTTGCTAATTGCCCAGTTAGCAATTTGATTAGCTTCATCATCCATCTGGCGATACGTATATTTTTTTTCCTCAAATTCTATTGCAATGCTATCTGGAGATTTATCTACCTGCTCCTCCATGATATCTGCCACAGTTGTTGATTTTTTTTTATCAAACTTTTTAGAACGTCCAACAAGTTGTAAAAAAAATTTAAAATAACTATATTCTCTAGATACTGTATTGAAAATGCCCATTTAAATTCCTAAACTTTCTAAATATTTCATTATTGTTTTTGTTTTTGGCCCAAAATCAAATGAAATTTTATCAATTTTGGTTACCGGTCTTACCCCAAGAATGCTATTTGTTAAGAATACTTCTCTTACTTTTTTTAGATTATTCAATGATATGCTCTTTACTGCAACCTTTTTCTTTTTCAAAAGCAGCTTTCTGACAGTACCGTCTAGAGCTCCATCTTTAAGGGGAGGTGTGAAAATTTTATTATTTTCAACAAAATAGATGTTTGAACTAGAACAGCAGCATATTTTATTTTTTTCATTTAAGAATAATGCATCATCATATTTTTCTTTTTTTGAAATATGTTTTGCAATAATATTTTCAAAATAATTGCTAGTCTTATTTTGTGACAATATTGAATTACTTAAGCGTTTTATATCTGAAGTTTTAATTCTTATTTTTGAGATAGTCTTGTTGTTGGGTAGGTTCGATAGAGTAATTAGAAAAGTGCATGCATGATCACTATGAAAATCAAGCCCTCTAGCCTTAGATACTCCTCTCGAAAGCGTTAATCTAATGGCCACACGCCTTGTGTCTATTTTATTTTTTTTTACTAATCTATAAATTATATCTTCAAGCTTTTTTTTTGAGATAAAGAAATTGAAGTAATTATTTTTAATTGATTTAATGAATCTTTCATAATGATAGTTAAATAAAATGATTTTTTTATTATTAAAAAGAATTGTTTCAAATATAGCATCTCCCAATAGAAAGCCTCTGTCCCTAACATCTATTAGAATATTTTTATTATTTGAAAATTTATTATTAAAGTAAGTTATCATTCTTCACGTTGTACTTTATATGACACGTTGTTTCTTGCTTTCTTATTTATATTAACTAGGTTTTCTACTTTTTCATTTAGCTCTAGAAATTCGTTTAGTGGATCTGAATCAGAGACAATTCCTCCACCAGAATTAAGATAAGCTCTTTTTTTATTTACAGTTACTGTTCTTATAGGAATGTTAAAATCAGAATAACCAGAGAATGATGTATATCCAATAGCACCACAATAGACGCCTCTATTGCTATCTTCTAGTTCAGAAATTATCTGCATTGCTCTAATTTTTGGAGCTCCTGTAACTGATCCTCCAGGCATACAAAAATTCAAAATATCAAATATATCCCTTCCCTTTTTTATATTTCCCTCAATATCTGAGACTAAATGATGAACATTATTGTAGGTTTCTACTTCTGCAAGTCTCGTAACTTTTACTGAACCTGGTTTACAAGCTTGAGAAATATCATTTCTTAATACATCAACAATCATTAGATTTTCTGCATTATCTTTTTCACTTGCTTTTAAAGTGGCAATTAATTTTCTGTCTTCTAATTCACTTTGTCCCCTTTTAATTGTGCCCTTGATTGGCGACACTTTGATTTTGTTGCCCTCAAGTCTTAGAAATCTTTCTGGGGAATAAGACAATATTGTAAAATTTGAATTTTTAATAAAACAGGAAAAAGGTGTTTCTGTATTTTCTCTGTACTTTAAATAATATTGAATAGATTTAAAATCATTAGGTATTTCAGACAAAAATCTTTGTGTTATATTAGCCTGGAAGATATCTCCATCTTTTATGTATTTAAGAACTTTTTTTATTTTTGAAATATATTTTTTCTTTGTAAAATCTTTCTTCCAATTAAATCCTTTTAATTTTACTTTAGCGTTATTTAATCTTGGAATTGAATATAAATTTTTAGCTTTTTGTAAGCGTACTTCATGATTTACTTTATTTTTAACCTCATTATTAAGATTACACGAAAATAAAAATACCTTCTTAAATTTATTATCAAAGGCAAAAACAATATCAAATAATCCTAAATATATATTAGGAACAATTTTTTCATTTTTTTTATTATTTCTTATTTTTTCATTAATTAAACCAGATTCATACGATACATATCCGGCATAACCACATTGAAAATGAGGTAAGCTTCTTATTTGTTTAAAATTGACTTTTGATAATATATTTCTTGCTTTTATAAATTCTTTCGACGAAAAATTTATATTTTTCTTATTTATTTTAATGGAGTCTATCGGATCAAACGCAATATATGAATATCTATTATTTTTTGAAATAGTATTATTCGCACTATCTAAAAAAATAAGATTATTCTGATCTTGAAATCTTAATAATGCATCCTGAGGATTTATGTAATCAAGTTTTTCTGTTTTAATTCTAATTCTTTTCATAGTTTTTGTTTGGTAGGGATATCCGGAGTCGAACCGGAACGCCCGAAGGCACCAGATTTTGAGTCTGGCGCGTCTACCAATTCCGCCATATCCCCATTTTACAAATTATTCTTTAAACCATTATTATAATCAATAAGAGCCTAAAATTATTATGTATGCTAATATATGTATATTACCATAAATTATGTTAAACTCTATTTATCAAAAATTTAAGCTATATTTCGTCTCTAAAACTTTACAGTTCTCTAACAGTCCGTTCGCGTATCCTTTTCTATTTGTAATTTGCTTAGCAGAAGCAATTATATTTCCATTACCTCAAGAAATTATTATGATTCCAATGATGGCAGTCAATAAAGCCAGGGTTTATATGATTGCATTCATTTGCCTTGCTGGCTCTTTAGCGGGTGCTGTTATTGCTTATTTCATAGGACTGTTTCTATTTGAAAGCATTGGGATACTTATACTTGAAACCCTACACATGAATGACGCTTTCTATAATTTTGTGAGCGATATTGAACAATATGGGTTTTTATATGTGTTTATTGGGGGCTTTACTCCTTTACCTTTTAAAGTTGTAACTTTATCAAGCGGTTTTCTAAATATTAATTTTTTAATATTTATTCTTGCTTGTGTTTTATCAAGATCAATAAGGTTTTTTTTAATTGGTTTCTTAATTAAGACGTACAGTGAGCAAGTAATGCGTGAATTTGAGAAAAGATTAACTCTTTATTCAATTTTTTTTATAATAATAATATTATTAATTTTATTTTATATTAGCGCTTGATTAAATTATGAACTCTATAAATATAAACCTATCCATCTCATTAATTGTATTGATTATAGTTTTTATTCTTGAATATATTTTCAAATTAATTCCGTGTGATATGTGCTTAGTCGAAAGATACCCTTACTACGCTCTTATTTTATTAAGTATTATCACAATGTATTTAGTAAGAATAGAAAAAGTAAAATTAAGAAAAACAATTGACTATGTCTCAATCTCAACAATTTTATTTGGCTTCATTTACACTCTAAGGCATGTTGGCGTTGAAAGAGGCATTGTTAAACTAAGTACTGAATGCTCAGGTGCGCTAATTAATACGTCAGATAAGTCAGCATTGCTTGAGGAACTGAATCAGGCTGCATTAGTGAGATGCGATGAGGCAACTTATTTATTCAACTTTATATCAATTGCAGAATCTAACTTGATTTTGATGACTTTTCTCTTATTTATAAATATATATTTCTTGGTAAAAAAGTGATGAATGCAAAAAGAAAAATTTTAGAGAAAATTGTTAGAGTTGATCAAGCTGGTGAAGTAGGTGCTCAACAAATTTATGAAGGCCAAAAATTAGTATTTAAGACTTTAAAAAATAAAAAAGACTTCGATCAAATCTCTCGAATGGCGGGTGAAGAAAAAGAGCATCTCGACTACTTTAATGAACTTGCAAAAAAAGAGTCTATTAAACCTACTAAATTATCAAACTTATTTGGAGTTGGTGCTTTTGCAATGGGCATTGGTACCGCCCTCTTGGGTCGAAAAGCTGCATATGTTTGTACAGAGGCAGTAGAAGAAGTTATTGAGGCCCATTATCAAAAACAAATAGATGAACTAGAAGGTATTCACGATGATGTAAGAGAAAAAATAATTAAATTCCAAGAAGATGAAGTAGAACATAAAAATACGGCCATTAACCAGGGGTCTCAACAAACATTTGGTTATAGCATTTTGAGAAAAACAATTAACGAGACTACTAAGCTTGCAATCTTTATGGCAGAGAGATACTAGTTATTTTTCTAGTTGTATATCCCAGTATAGAAAATCCATCCAACTTTCATGAAGAAAATTTGGTGGGAATGATCTTCCACATTTGTCTAAATCAGCCATTGTTGGAACCTTCGGATAATTCTTCGGCTTCATGCCCGAGTGTTTGAGAAGTTTACCGCCTTTTTTTACGTTACACATTGAACATGCAGTTACAATATTTTCCCATGTTGTTTCTCCCCCGTGTGCTCTAGGCAATAAATGGTCGAATGTTAAATCTTTTTTTGAACCACAGTATTGGCAACTAAACTTGTCTCTTAAAAAGACATTGAATCTTGAAAAAATAGGATTTCGAGTTGGCTTAATATAAGTCTTTAAACTTATGACGCTTGGCAAATACATCTGGAAGCTTGGACTGCTAATTTCACGGGTGTAATTAGAAACAATATTTACTCTTCCTAAAATTACTGCTTTTACACTATCTTGCCAACACCACAGGGAAAGAGGGTAATGACTTAATGGACGAAAGTCAGAATTCAATACTAGAGCAGGACATTTTTCTAATGGCACACGAACAGTCATATAAATATAATATATGCATATGCACCTAAAATTCAAAAAAATTTTGTGTGAAATTAATTTGAAAATTTTTCAGTTATGAAGTCTATGGCAATTGAAAGTCCGTCTTGGGCAATTGAATGTGAAGTATTTGGTGAAATGTGGGCTTTTACATCTAAACCAAGCCCATTTAATTTTTTTTCAGCTTCAATTGTATCTTGGTAAGGCACCATTGGGTCAGCGTCACCATGTATGAGATAAATGGGAGGCTTAGACTTTAACTCTTTATCCAACAATTCTGGTGCAATTAATCTACCTGAAAATCCTACAATTGCCCTTATTGGCTTTGGTCTCCTTAGACCAACGTGAAGGCTCATCATAGTTCCCTGACTAAAGCCAACAAGGGCTAAATCTTGATCAGTTAGAGCGTAATGCTCAAGTTGCTCATCAATAAACTTATTAAGTGTATCGGCAGCGGTTAAAACACCTTGCCAAATTGTAGCAGGATCTCCCGATTGAAAATCAAACCACTGATAACCCATAGGATTCATGCCACATTTCTCTGGTGCATTAGGAGATAAGAAAACTGCATCTGGGAGCGTTGGTTGAAAATAATTAGCTAAGCTAATTAAATCATTTCCATCTGCACCATATCCATGACAAAAAATCACGATTTTTTTTGGGTTTTGTGAGTTAGCTGCATCAATAACGGGGCCATTAAGAATTGACATTAGAAAACTCTTTTCTCAACAATTCCGACAATATCGCTCATAATATCTTTGAGCTGATAGTTTTTTGGTGTGTATACAGCTTCAACTCCATTGTTGATTAATAGTTTTTCATCTTCGGTCGGGATGATTCCTCCAACAATTACTGGTATGTCATCTATTTTATTTTTTTTCATTTCATTCATAATTTCTCCCACAAGTTGGACATGTGACCCGGAAAGAATAGAGAGACCGATAATATGAACATCTTCTTCAACTGATGATTTAACTATTTGTTCAGGCGTGAGCCTTATTCCTTCATATAAAACATCCATACCACAATCACTGGCACTCACAGCTATTTGTTCAGCACCACTCGAGTGACCATCAAGACCTGGCTTGCCAACAAGGAACTTAATACGTCTACCGATTTTATCTGATATATCCTCAACTCTTTTTCTAATTGCACTGTAATCATCATTGTTGGTTGGCTGTATATTGCTTATACCTGTTGGTGCTTTAAATTCTCCAAAAACATCTCTTAATACCGCAGACCATTCACCTGTTGTAACTCCAGCTTTAGCAGCAGCTATAGATGGTTCCATCATATTGCTTCCATTATTTGCCGCATCAATCAGGTCTTTTAATGCTTTATCTGCGGCCCCCTGGTCTCTATTTTTTCTCCATTGTTGAATAGCATTCACTTGTTCACTTTCAATTTTGGGGTCTATTGTCTCTATTCCTCCATCAGAAGAAGTCAAAGGTGACACTTCCGTTTCTATAAAATCATTCACACCAACAACAATTTGTTCTTTGCTATTTATTTTTCTCAATCTTTCTTTTTGTGAATTAACAAGTTCTTGTTTCAAATAACCACTTTCAACTGCCTTAACAGCACCTCCTATCGACAATATATGATTAAATTCTTCATATGCCGCTTCCTCAAGTGCTTTAACTTTTTCATCTACAACTTTTGAGCCATTAAATATATCCTCAAAATGTAGTAAGTCTGTTTCAAAGGCTACAATTTGCTGAAGCCTCAAAGACCACTGTTGATCCCACGGCCTTGGCAAACCCATTGCTTCATTCCATGCAGGTAATTGAACAGCCCTAGCTCTTGCATCTTTTGACAGAACAACGCCAAGCATTTCTATCAAAATTCTATAAACATTATTTTCTGGTTGCTGCTCAGTTAGCCCAAGACTGTTAACTTGCATGCCGTATCTAAATCTTCTATTTTTTGCGTCTTTAACTTTATATCGTTCCTTTGTAATTCGATCCCATAAAGAAACAAAAGCTCTCATCTTACACATTTCAGTGATAAACTTAATTCCGGAGTTAACAAAAAAACTTATCCTACCGACAACATTCTCAAATTCTTCATCGGTTAATGTTTTGGAAGACTGCACTTTATCAAGATACGCAACAGCAATTGAAAGTCCAAAAGCAAGCTCCTGCTCAGGTGTTGCTCCTACTTCAACTAGATGATAGGGACAAACATTAATTGGATTCCAGTTAGGCATTTCTTTAAATGTAAAAGTAATGACATCAGAAATAATTCTTAAACTAGGGTCTGGAGGTAGAATATAAGTGCCTCTCGATAAATATTCTTTTAGTACATCATTTTGAGTTGTGCCTCTAAGCTTACTTCTTTCAATGCCTTGCTCATCAGCTACCGCTATATACAAACTAAGTAACCATGCAGCAGTTGCATTGATAGTCATTGAAGTGTTCATTTTATCTAAAGGGATTTGATTGAACAAAGACCTCATATCCCCAATGTGTGAAATTGGAACTCCTACCTTACCCACTTCACCTTTTGACAATATGTGATCGCTATCGTAACCAGTTTGTGTTGGCAGATCGAAAGCTACAGATATACCGGTTTGACCCTTTGAAAGGTTCTTAAGATATAGTTCATTTGACTTTTTGGCAGACGAATGTCCTGCATAAGTTCTTAT
>CACLBX010000004.1 GCA_902605215.1 uncultured Pelagibacteraceae bacterium | reverse complement strand
ATTGATCTATCAAAAGAAAATTTTCCTTTTATGAAATTTAGAGAGGGAAAAGTGTGCGGCATAGATTCAAGGGTCTTTAGAATAAGTTTCACTGGCGAATTGAGTTTTGAGGTCAACGTACCTTCCCGATACGGTAGATTTGTCTGGGAGCAGTTTATGCACCACGGTAAAAAATACAACATAACACCATACGGCACTGAAACGATGCATGTTCTCAGGGCTGAAAAAGGATTTATTATTGTGGGACAAGATACTGATGGAAGCGTTACTCCTATGGATATGAACATGGACTGGATCGTATCTAAAAAGAAACAAGATTTTTTAGGAAAACGATCATTCACACGATCAGATACTTTGCGATCTGATAGAAAAAAATTTGTAGGACTTCTTGTGAATGACAAGAAAACAGTTTTACCTGAGGGGTCGCATATCGTAGAAAAAGCACTTAAACAACCGCCAATGAAGATGCTTGGCCATGTAACATCAAGTTACTATAGCCCGATCTTGGGTCACCCTATAGCATTGGCAATGATTAAAAATGGTATGAATCTTCTTGGTGAAAAAGTCGAAATTCCTCTAATGAATGGCAAGGTTATAGAAGCAACAATCTCTGACACAGTTTTTTATGATAAGGAGGGCAATAAAAATAATGAATAACGATAAAGAACATTTGTCTCCATTAGTTGATAAAATTGCAATCAACTCAGATAATATTTCTCTACAGCAAAATGAATTTATTGGAAAAATAAACTTAAGAGTGAAAGAAAACGATCTAAAGGCAAGAGAAGTAATTGAAAATTATTTTGATTATAATCTTCCAAAATCATCAGGAGAAGTTAGTGGCAACGATGAAGGCAGAGTATTATGGCTCGGTCCCAATGAGTATCTAATTCTATGTAGTGATCAAAATAAATCGAATATTATCAATAATTTAAATGAAAATCTTAAAACATCATTTTATGCTCTCACTGATGTTTCTGATTATTATCTTACAATGAGACTAAGTGGACCCAAAAGCATTGAGGTGCTTAGCAAAGCTTGCCCACTTAATTTTGAAAAAAATTTACTGAAAAAAAACTCATGTGCACAATCATATATCAGTAAAGCAACAGTATTGATTGACAGATTATCTGACGAACCTATTTTCGATATCTCAGTTCGTTGGAGTTTTGCTGAATACTTATGGGATTGGTTGGCAGATTCAAGTAGTGAATTCGTAATCAGTGAGTAGTATTTATTATGAAAATTTCGCTAATACTTGCTCTATCCCGATCAATATTGAAAAGATGTCCGCGCTGTGGCAAAGCCAGTATTTATAAAAGATACCTTAAGCTAAAATCAAATTGTAATCATTGCGATGAGCAGCTCTCAATTTATAGAACTGATGACTTTGGGCCATGGCTTACAATCATTATTGCTGGCCACATTATTGTCCCCCTCGTTTTATTTATTGAACAAGTTTACGCCCCTGATCTTTGGTTGCAAGCTGTGACGTGGATTCCATTAACTATAGCAACAGTACTTTTTATACTCCCCGTATCTAAAAGTATTTGTTTAGCGATACTATGGAATCTAAATGACAAATAATTTTATGAAAGTAGCTTTATTGATCGTTTCTCTATTATATTCTCTGCCAACCTACTCTAACGAAGTGATTAATAGTTCGGTGCATCATCTTTCAGATGGTACATACGCAAATACTAGTGGAGTAGCATATGAGAGTAGCTTTAATAAATTATTAAAATGGAGTTGGGAGAGAAGAAGTAAAAATTTAGAAACTTTTGAATTTGAAGTTGAAGTGCCTAATTACAAAGAAATTTATGAAAATGAGAATATTGTTACTACTTGGATTGGGCATGAAACTTTTTTGTATCAAAATAAAGATATAAATGTTCTTACAGATCCACATTTTACACAGAGAGCATCCCCATTAAATTTTGCAGGACCCAAGAGATATATGGCACCTGGAATGAAGATTGATGATTTACCTAATATTGACGTAGTTACTATCTCGCACAGTCATTACGACCATCTTGATTACATGAGTGTAAAATTATTAGCTGAAAAATTTGATAACATACTTTTCCTTGTTCCTCTGGGTCTAAAAAAATGGTTTGAGAGCAAAGGTATTTATAATGTTAGGGAGCTTGATTGGTGGGACTCTCTAATAATTCAAGAAACACTTATTACCTTCGCTCCAGTGCAACATTGGTCTGCTCGTGGTTTATTTGATCGAAATGAAACTTTATGGGGCGCATGGCATTTTAAAAACAAGTTTCACAGCTTTATACACTTAGGAGATACTGGATACACAGATGATTTTAAGGCAATCAAAGAAAAATTGGGCCCAGTTGATCTAGCGGCAATCCCCATTGGAGCCTATGAACCAAGGTGGATCATGGAATTCTCTCATATAAACCCTGAGGAAGCTGTGATGACATTTCTTGACTTGGAAGCAAGTAAAGCTATCGGCATGGCATGGGGAACTTTTATCTTAACTGATGAGCCTGTTACGGAACCTCCTCGCCAGTTACTAAAAGAACTAAAAAAATACAATATACCAAATGAAGATTTTTTTACTTTAAAGCATGGCGAAAGTTATTTGATTGATTGAAGCTTAACTTTTGAAAGAAGAAATAGTGCAATAAATGAGATATAGGTGCCCAATATAAAGGAGCTCATGCCAATTTCGAACCACTCAGGTAAAATAACTTGATCAAATCCAGTTTCTAAAAATTTATTTAAAATTAGAAAGACAATTAATGCCAATGAACACGAAAAATAGTGCATAAAGGTATTTGATACCCGTTCGTAACCAAAATATTTTTTATCTAAATCTGATCCTATCATGAAGCCCAATATAAGTCCTCCCAATCCTGTAACTAATTCATGACCATGATCCATTGGCCACGAGAAATAAAACACGATCAGTAGAATAATCGTTAATACATATTTAAATAGTTTGTTTAAATTATATTTTCCCAAGTCAATATTTTGATAAAATAGATGAGCGGCATATAGAGTGAATAACCCCACTATCATTCCACCGAGAATATCTCCGATATCATGTACGCCAAGGTAGATACGACTAAAAGGCACACCTAATAAAAAAATAATTGATACAATTTTCGCAAAGAGATTCTTTACATTGAGTGCAATATAAAGCCATATAACAACTGCTATTTGAGTATGACCACTTGGAAACCCAAAAGAGGTTTCTGCTTGAAGCCACGGATCTATATTGAGATAGAGATCTGGCCTTGGGTCTTGAAAAAAATCTTTTAACCAAGAATTAATTATCGCACTAAAAAATACAATTAGAACTAGTCTACCAAATATTTTCCTATCAAAGCACCAATAAGTAAATGGAATGAACATAAAAAGAAAATCTCTGTACCCAAGCCATGTTAAAAACTCAAATATTGGAGTTAAAATTGGAGATCTTAAGTTAACAACCCAGGAAATATCTGTTAGCATTTGATAAAACATTTACTCGCCTTATTTATTACATTATATAATCAATTCTTAATTTTAAAATTAATTATTATGAGAGCAATTGGATATAATTCATATGGAGGCATTGACAAACTCCAAATATTAGAAGTTGAGAATCCAAAACCAAAGCGTCATGAGGTTGCCATTAAAGTCTCAGCAATTTCAATTAATCCTGTTGACTTAAAAAAAATGAGAGGTGGGTTTAAGCCCATTACTAGCATAAAAAAATTTCCAATAATAACTGCATGTGATTTTAGTGGTGAAATAGTTGAAATTGGCAATGACGTTGGTGCGTTTAAGGTCGGCGACAAGGTATTTGGCATGCAGGACATATTATTTAACGGAAGTGCAGCTGAAAAAATTACTATATCTCAGAAATATATATCTTTAGCTCCTAATAATTTTGAACTATCCGATACGGCAGCAATACCTCAAGTGGGTAATACATCTTTATTAGCTCTAAGAAATATTGCGTCTTTAAGAAAAGGACATAAATTGTTAATCAATGGTGCCTCGGGAGGAGTTGGTACATTTGCACTTCAAATGGCAAAAATATATGAGGCCGATATTACCGCTGTAACAAGCGATAGAAATATTGAATGGATAAAAAATGAATTTGATATCGAAAAAATTATTGATTATACAAAAACTGACATCACTGATACATCCGATAAATACGATATTATTTTTGACGCTAACGGAAATCTTTCCTTTCCAAAAATTTCTAATTCTTTGTCGACAAATGGTATTTATGTTACAACAAAATTTAATATCTATAATAACATTGATACTGCAAAACAGTTTTTTAAACGAAAAAAATCTCGTACAGTTCTTTCTGGTAGAACATCTACATCAAACCTTGATATGTTTAGGATGTGGATGGAAGACGGTAAATTGAAACCTGTAATTGAAAAAACTTATTCATTTGACCAGTACCATGAGGCTTATGAACATTTATCAAGTGGTAGGGCAAAAGGAAAGTTGTTAATAAAAATTAATTAATTATGCGCAGTACTATTGACCAGATTATATCGCCAATAAACACATCAGATGGCGCAGGTGTTAAATTGAAGAGATCAATTGGCACTCAGCTTATTGACTATTTTGACCCATTCTTAATGCTGGATGAATTTGGCTCTGATAAAAGTGATGATTATCTTGGCGGGTTTCCAGCTCACCCACATAGAGGCATAGAAACAGTTACATATATGCTAAATGGTGAATTTGAACATAAGGATAGTACCGGTGCAGTAGGGATCATGAAGCCAGGTGATGTTCAGTGGATGAAGACAGGAAGTGGGATTATTCACTCAGAAATGCCAGCAATGTCTGAAGGAAAGCTGCATGGCTTCCAGCTTTGGATCAATATGCCTGCAGAAAAAAAAATGGACGACCCAGAATATATTTACTTAGATTCAAATCAAATCAAAACATATGAAGATAGTGATGTTAAAGTAAAGGTTATTGCTGGCTCCTTTAAAGAAACAGAAGGGTCTATAAAAAAACATAACGTTAATCCAACATATCTTGATATTGAAATTACGAGCAACCAGCCATTTACATACAATCTAGATAAAGAATACAATTCATTTATTTACGTATACTCTGGCAGTATTCATTTGGATGGTGATAATAGTGAAATTACTAGTTCGCATTTAATTACTTTTAATCAAGGTGGAAGTTTAGTGGTTACAAGTGAAAATAAAGCAAAGTTTCTATTAGTGTCTGGCAAGCCAATTGGTGAACCGATTGCCAGAGGTGGTCCTTTTGTAATGAACACAAGAGAAGAAATTATTTCCGCTATCAGTGATTATAACAACGGCACATTTGTTAAAGCGGGTGCGAAGTAAATGAAAAGTATTTACGATTTTTCTGTAAAAGATATTGATAGCGAAGAAATTAGTCTTGAAAAATTCAAGGGTAAAACTTTGCTTATTGTTAATGTTGCTAGTAGATGCGGTTTTACATCTCAATATACTGGACTTCAGAGTTTATACGAAAAATATAAAGATAAAGGTTTTGAAATCTTAGCTTTTCCTTGTAACCAGTTTGGGTCACAGGAAAAAGGAACTAATGATGAGATCAAGGAATTTTGCAGCACTGAGTATAATGTGTCCTTTACACTTTTTGATAAAATTGAAGTAATTGGCGACAATGCTTCACCTTTATTTAAAAAACTTACTCAAGATGCAGGCAGAGAAATACAATGGAATTTTACCAAATATCTAATAAATAAAGATGGTGATTTTGTACGTGGATTTGGAACTCAAAAAAAACCAGAAGAAATAGAAGAGCATATCGTTAAAATCTTATAATTATGTCAGATCAAATACATCAAATATTTACCGAACCGCAGACTTGCTATAAGTTTTTAGATAAAGAAGTCTCAGATCAATCACTTAATGATTTATATGATTTACTAAAGTGGGGTCCTACGTCTTTTAACTGCAGTCCCATGAGGTTAAAATTTCTTAAAAGCAAGCAAGCAAAAGAAAATTTATCACGATTTGTGAGTGAGGATAATGTAAGTAAAGTCCTGAACGCACCTGTTTGCACTATTATCGGTATGGATATCGAATTTTGGAGAGACTTACCAAAGAATTATCTTCGGGAGGATGCAAAACAATATTTTGAAAATGACTTAGAAAAATCTGAAATTACTGCATTTAGAAATTCATCAATACAGGGAGGCTATTTTTTAAAAGCAGCCAATGCGCTTGGTCTGGCTGTGGGTCCAATGTCTGGATTTTCCAACGAATTAGTTGATAAAGAATTTTTTGATGACACATCAATTAAAAGTAATTTTTTATGTAACCTAGGTTACCCCGATAAAAATGGATATTATGAAAGGGCACCCCGGTATAGCTTCAGTGATATTGCAGAAATTCTTTAAGCCGCAATTAGATTTAAATAGGCATACTCAAGTCTTTGAATATCTCTTAATCTGATCAAATCATTAACTTCTTGTTTAAATTTTTTTGATCCAGGAACGCCAAAGCAAAGTGCTAAAAGGGGACTTAATAGTTCATAGGTTGAAATTAAATCAACATTCTCTTTTACATAATCAAAATATTTCTTTACTACGAAACTCCTATCTATCTCTGTCTTTTCCAAGCTGTAAAATTTGGAGTCAACATCTTCTAAGAAAAATGGGTTGGCTTGAATTGATCTTCCTACCATCACTCCATCTAAATAATTCAGCTGATCTAGACAATCATCAATATTGTCCAAACCACCATTGATTATAAATTTAATATGTGGAAATTCTTTTTTAATTTTATAAACAAAGTCATATTTAAGTGGTGGTAACGTGCGGTTCCTTCTAGGGTCAAGACCTTTGAGGTACGCTTTACGCGCATGAATAAAGATAATTTTGATACCACTTTCAATTACTGTTGAAATAAAGCTTTTGAAAAATTCATATGTATCAAATTCATCTACTCCAATCCGACATTTCAACGAAACGTCCATTGCAGTTTCAGCCTTCATTCCTTCTAAGCATTGTTTGACCAGATTTGCTTCCTTCATCAGACATGCGCCCATTTTACCTTGTGATACTTTTTTTGAAGGGCAGCCGACATTTAGATTTATTCCTTGATAGTTATGTTTATTTGCTAGTTCTGTTGAATATTTCAATAGGTTGATATCAGAACCTCCTACTTGAAGAACCACAGGTGACTCTATAGTTTCCTTTCTGAGCATTTTCTTAAAGTCACCTCGATGCAACGCCTGGCTGGTTATCATTTCTGTAAATAAAATTGCTTCCTTAGAAATCAATCTATACATATAGCGTGCGCTTGGTGTGGTTACACCCATCATTGGCGCGACAGAAAACTTATAATCTAAATTTAATTCATTCATATTTTTTGTTTAATCGTAATTAAAACCCCACTACTAACAATGCAAAGAATACCAAAACATACAATTATATTTGGTATATCTTTAAAAAATAAAACGCTTATTAACATATTACTTATGATTTCAAAATAGTGAAATGGCGCTAAAATACTAGCTTCAGCATTCTGATAGGCTTTAATAAATATAAAATGTACCAAAATTACAACTAATCCAATTGATCCCATCAATAAATATTGGTCAATTGATGGAGAGCTTTGCCAAAAAAATGGAAGACAAACTGTCATTATTGCTGCACCGGGTATAGCGGTATAGCACAAGCTTACCCAAGGATCAGAACTGAAATTAACCCGCCTTGTGTATACTAAGTACATGGCATAACAAAATCCAGACAATAAAGCCAAAAGCGAATAGAAATTAAACTCCTCAAAACCAGGTTGTATTACCAGCAATGTTCCAAAAAAACCAAAGAAGGTGCAAAATATTTTAAAAGAATTTAATTGTTCTTTAAGAATATAAGAAGACATGAATACTACGATGATTGGAGCTACGAGCATTATGCTTAAGGCATTAGCAAGAGGAATTTCTGATATAGCGCCATAGAAAAAAGCAGTAGCTAAAAAAATAAAAATTCCTCTAACAATTTGATGTTTAGATGAGGAATTAAAAAATAGTTCTTTTCCTTTTATGAAATAAACAAGAGGCACCAGAAAAATAAAATGACTAAAAAACCTAGCCCAGATGATTTCTAAAATGTGAATGTCTTCACTTAAGTATTTAGCCAGAGCGTCATAAAGAGGCGCAATTAGTAATCCTAAGCATAATAACGATATGCCTAAGATAACATTCTGCTTTGGAAGCATTAATTATTTATTAAGTTCGCGCATAGCCTGATCAATACCTTCAATAGTTAAAGGAAACATTCTATCCGAAAAAATTTGCTTTATTATTGAAGCAGATGATATGCGGTCCCAATACCTCTCTGGTATTGGATTTAACCATATTGCGTTTTCATAGATATTCAGAAGCCTGGTTAGCCACGTTTCGCCAGACTCTTCATTCCAAAATTCAACACTTCCACCTGGATATGTAATCTCATATGGACTCATTTCGGCATCGCCAACAAATATAACTTTATAGTCTGAAGGGTATTTATGAAGAAGATCCCAGGTCTTTATGTTCTCATTGTACCTTCTTTTATTATCTTTCCATACAGCGTCATAGAGACAGTTATGATAATAAAAATACTCCATGTGCTTAAATTCTGTTCTTGCTGCAGAAAAGAGTTCTTCACATATTTTCACATGAGCATCCATCGACCCACCTACATCGAAAAATAAAAGTACTTTTATCTTATTCCTACGTTCGGGCATCATCTTTACGTCAATGTAACCTTTATGTGCAGTAGATTTGATTGTATTATCTAAATCAAGTTCTGTTTCAACTCCTTCACGAGCAAACTTTCTTAGTCTTCGAAGCGCAACTTTAATATTACGTGTTCCCAACTCAACATCACCATCGAGGTTACTAAACTCTCTTTTGTCCCATACTTTTACAGCTTTTTTATTTCGACTTTCTTTTTGACCAATCCGAATACCCTCAGGATTATATCCATATGCGCCGAAAGGAGATGTTCCTCCAGTGCCAATCCACTTACTACCGCCTTGGTGACGTTTTTTTTGTTCTTCTAAACGTTGTTTTAATGTTTCCATCAGCTTGTCCCAACCGCCTAAGGACTCAACCATCTTTTTCTCTTCGTCAGTAAGGTATTTTTGCCCCATCAGCTTCAACCACTCTTCTGGTATTTCTTTTTCTGTTTCACCTTCAGAATTTTCAAGTCCTTTAAAAGAATGTCCAAAGACTCTGTCAAATTTGTCAAGATATCTCTCGTCTTTAACTAATGCTGATCGACTTAAGTAATAAAAATCATTTACATTAAAAGAGTCTACAACCCTTTTATTCATGGCTTCCATGAGCATTAAATATTCTTTTAAGGATACAGGTAAACTTGCTTGCTTAAGGTCAAAGAAGAAATTAATGAACATATTAATTTATCTTAATGAAAAATCAGTTCTACTCAAGATTCTCATTTTCTCTTCGAGAGATAAAGGCTAATCGCTCGAATAAATGGACATCTTGCTCATTTTTTAGAAGGGCTCCATGAAGAGGTGGAATTAGTTTTTTAGGATCTTTTTCCCTCAATATCTTTGCATCCACGTCATCGGTCATCAACAATTTAAGCCAATCAATAAGCTCTGATGTTGATGGCTTTTTTTTGATACCTGGGACTTCTCTAATATCATAAAAAATCTTAAATGCTTCTTGTATCAGGTCTTTTTTAATTTCTGGATAATGCACATTAACAATCTCTTCCATAGTATCTGGATCAGGAAACTTAATATAATGAAAAAAACATCTCCTTAAAAAGGCATCAGGTAGTTCTTTTTCGTTATTTGAAGTGATGATTACAATAGGTCTATTTTCTGCCTTTATGGTTTCTCCTGTCTCATAAACAAAAAATTCCATTTTATCAAGTTCGAGAAGAAGATCGTTTGGAAATTCAATATCTGCTTTATCAATCTCATCAATTAAAAGTACAGGTCTTTTATTACTTTCAAAAGCATTCCACAATTTACCCTTACTTATATAATTTTTAATATCTTTTACTTTTTCATCTCCAAGCTGAGAGTCTCTTAATCTAGTAACAGCATCATACTCATACAGCCCCTGTTGAGCTTTGGTCGTTGACTTAATATGCCATGTAATAATCTCAGCCCCTAATGATTGAGCAACCTCATGAGCCAGCATAGTTTTGCCGGTGCCAGGCTCTCCTTTTACTATAATTGGTCTTTCCAAGGTTATAGCTGCATTAACTGCAACTTTAAGGTCCTCAGTAGCTATATATGAACTTGTGCCTTCAAATTTCATAAAATTCTTAAAATTGTTTCAGGAAACATATTATATTTTAGCTATATATCAATCATAAAAATTGTATTGTTCAATTGACTTAAATATCAAAAACTACTAAAAGCACCAGACTGTTTTTAATTCTAAATCCAAAAGGAGTAAACATGGTGAAACTTCCAAAGAGCTACAAGCCTACAAAATCTGAAAAATTCATGAATGCGAAACAAAAGGAATATTTTAGAACAAAGCTTAAAGATTGGAAGAATGACATTTACAAAGAAAGCAGAGAAACTGTAGAAAATCTTCAGGATTCAATCGCCCCAGCTGACATGTCTGATAGGGCTACACAAGAATCAGAAAAAACACTAGAACTTAAATCAAGAGATAGGCAACGAAAATTAGTTGCTAAAATAGATGAAGCATTAGCTAGAATCGAAAATGGAAGTTATGGTTACTGCGAAGTTACAGGGGAGCCCATTAATATTGAGAGATTAGACGCTAGACCAGTAACGACACTTAGCATAGAGGCTCAAGAAATGCATGAAAGAAACGAAAAATTGCATTCTGACGACTAGAAAAACTTATTAACAAAGAAAATCAGCCAAATTTATATATTTATACACGTATTTTGCTTATGGATGTAACATCTGTAAATAGAATCACCTGTTGATAAAAATATAAAATATAAGAACATTAATTGAACAAATTATATTTTATACAATAAAAACAGTAATTTAAGTAGTATTGTAAAAATAGAACAAAATGTGTACATTGAGAACAATTATAAATTACAGTTTGGAGAAAGCAGATGAGCAAAGCAAATTTGAAAGTAGTAGACGATAAAAAAATGGACAACTCTGAAAAAGCAAAAGCCTTAGATGTAGCAATGTCTCAAATTGAGCAGACCTATGGAAAAGGTTCAATTATGAAGCTGGGTCAAAGAACAGCAATGGATATAGAAGCAATTTCAACTGGATCCTTGTCCTTAGACGTGGCGTTGGGAATTGGCGGCTTGCCAAAAGGAAGAATTGTTGAGATTTATGGTCCGGAATCATCTGGTAAAACTACTTTAGCTCTTCATGTAATCGCAGAAGCACAAAAGAATGGTGAGAACTGCGCGTTCATTGATGCAGAGCATGCATTGGATCCTGCATACGCTAAGAAATTAGGGGTGAATATTGATGAATTGCTAATTTCTCAACCTGATACAGGAGAGCAAGCATTAGAGATTACAGATTCACTAGTTCGATCAAAGGCAATATCAGTACTTGTAGTAGACTCAGTAGCTGCATTGACGCCGAAGGCAGAAATTGAGGGAGAAATGGGTGACGCACATATGGGCCTTCAAGCTAGGCTAATGAGTCAGGCATTGAGAAAGCTAACTGGATCAGTTTCAAAATCTAATTGCATGGTTATCTTTATTAACCAAATTAGAATGAAAATAGGTGTCATGTTCGGAAGCCCTGAGACAACTGCAGGAGGAAACGCTCTAAAGTTTTATTCATCTTGTAGATTGGACATTAGAAGAATTGGTGCAATCAAAGATAAAGATGAAATCATTGGAAACCAAACTAGAGTTAAAGTTGTAAAGAACAAAGTTGCACCACCGTTTAGATTGGTTGAGTTTGACATAATGTACGGTGAAGGTATTTCTAAGTTAGGTGAACTTATTGACCTTGGAGTTAAAGTAGGAACCGTAGAAAAATCTGGAGCATGGTTCTCTTATAAAGGTGAGAAAATCGGGCAAGGAAGAGAAAATTCTAAGATCTTCCTTAAGGAAAATCCTGCCATAGCTCAAGAAATTGAGTCTATAATTAGAGGGCAGTCAGAAGAAATGCCTGAACAAATTGGTGAAAATCCAGAATCTGAAGAAACAGTAGAAGAATAATTTTTAACTATAATAATTGATCATAGCAAGGAGGCGCTGAAAAGCGCCTTTTTGCGTTTTATTCAACAGGATGTTATACGTAACATATGAGAATTAATGATCTTAGAAACGCTTTCATTTCATATTTTGAAAACCAGGGCCATAAGCATATTCATTCGAGTCCACTTGTTCCACAGAATGATCCGACACTTATGTTTGCCAATTCAGGAATGGTACAATTTAAAAATGTATTTACTGGATTAGAAAGTAGAGACTACAAGCGAGCAGTCACTGCCCAAAAGTGCATCAGGGCTGGAGGTAAGCATAATGATTTAGAGAATGTTGGCTATACGTTAAGACACCACACTTTTTTTGAAATGTTGGGCAACTTTTCTTTTGGTGATTATTTTAAAGAAGATGCAATTGAGTATGCCTGGAAATTTATAACATCTGAACTTGATATAAACAAAGATAAACTATGCGTTACAATCTATCATGATGATGAACAGGCGTATGAATCTTGGAAAAAAGTTGCTGGCCTTAACGATGATAGGATAATCAGAATATCTACAAAAGATAATTTTTGGTCAATGGGTGAAACTGGTCCTTGCGGACCTTGTTCTGAAATATTTTATGATCATGGTGATCAGTTTAATGGAAAGCTTCCTAGTGAAGCCGATGAAACTGGGGACAGGTTTGTAGAGATATGGAATTTAGTATTTATGCAGTTCGAACAATTGAATTCCAATGAAAGAATAGATCTTCCAAAACCTTCTATTGATACAGGGATGGGCATTGAGCGAATTGCAGCCGTTATGCAAGGAACTAATGATAATTATAAAGTTGACAGTATAAAAGAGATTATTGGTAATTCTATAGAGATTACTAAATCTGATGATGCTAAGCTAATTTCAAGTCATAGAGTTATTGCTGATCATTTACGTTCCTCATGCTTCTTGATTGCAGACGGGGTATTGCCTTCTAATGAAGGAAGAGGATATGTGCTAAGAAGAATAATGAGAAGAGCAATGCGGCATGTTCATCTACTTGATTATAATGATACGTTGATGCACCAATTAGTGCCCACGTTAATGCTTAATATGAAGGAAGCATATCCAGAATTATTAAGAGCTGAAATATTAATAAAAGAGACGTTGAAGTATGAAGAGGAAAAATTTAAGAATCTTCTAGATAAAGGCATTTCGCAGCTAGATAATATAACTAAAGATTTACGATCTGGTGATACTTTTTCAGGAGACTCAGCGTTTAAACTTTATGACACTTACGGATTTCCCATTGATCTTACGCAGGACATTTTGAGAAGTAATAATATTTCTATAGATATAGATGGTTTTAATAAAAAACTTGAAGCGCAAAAAGAATTAGCTAGAAAGAATTGGTCAGGTGCAGGTGGTTCTATGACTGATAAGATTTGGTTTGAATTAAACAAAGAATTATTAGCTACTGAATTTCTTGGGTACAATGGTATTGAAACTCAAGGTGAAGTTCTGTCAATTATTAAAGATGATAAAAGAGTCGCTGAATTAACAGAAAAAGAAGAAGGAATTATTATGCTTAACCAAACTGTATTTTATGCTGAGTCGGGCGGGCAAATTGGAGATACGGGAGTGATACAGGGAGAAGATTTTGAGTTTTCAGTTATGGATACTCAAAAAAAGGACAAGTTAATTCTGCACATAGGAGTCATGATTAAAGGAACAATTAAAAATGGATCTAATGCAGTTTTATCAGTTAACCAAGAACAAAGAAATGATTGTAAAGCTTATCATTCAGCCACACATATTTTACACCAATCTCTTAGAGACAGGTTAGGGGAGCACGTTACACAGAAAGGATCCTTAGTCTCAAATGATAAATTAAGGTTTGATTTTAGTCATCATAAATCAATGACAAATCTAGAGATCGAAGATGTTCAAAATAAAGTAAACGAAGTTATTAAAACTGGTTCTAAGGTAGAGACACTAATTATGTCACCGGATGATGCAGTAAAGGCTGGTGCTCTTGCCCTGTTTGGAGAAAAGTATTCAGATGAAGTTAGGGTTCTCAAGATAGGAAAATCTAATGATAAAACATACAGCACAGAGTTATGTGGAGGAACCCATGTTTCTAATACCAATGAAATAGGAGAATTAAAAATTGTAAGTGAGTCCTCAGCTGCATCAGGAGTAAGAAGAATTGAAGCTTTGAGAGGCGATGACCTATTAAAATTTAACGAAGAAAAGAAGAAAGAAGATCTTAAATCAGAAGAAAAAAAACAGGACATTGAAAAAGAAAAAGAAGCTTCTACAGAAAATATAAGACAGCTTAAAGAAGCAATAGAATTAAGTATTGGCAATAACTCGGATCACAATATTATTATTGAATTCTGTGAGAATGTATTAATTAATGAACTGAGACCACTTATAGATAAGTACAAAAAACTAATATCAGATCACGGTGTTATAATTCTTTGTGCTAAAAAAGGTGATAAGCTAAGTTTTCTAATAGGCGTAACTGATCAATTGACTGATAAAATTGGTGCAGATGAAATTGCTAAATTTGCGTCCTCTATTTCAAATGGAAAAGGTGGTGGAGGTAGAAAAGATTTTGCCCAATCAGGAGGCATGTTGATTAATGAAGATGATCAAAAAAGAGAGCTAAGAAAATTTATTATTGGTAAGTTACAGTAAGTTTATTATTAAGGTTACGCTCAATAATTTCTAAAAAATCTTCTGTACTATGCCAATCTTGTTCATGAGGCATCAGCAGAGCTAGATCCTTTGTCATTGATCCAGTTTCAACTGTCTCAACGCATACTTTTTCCAACTTATCTGCAAATTCAATAAGTTGTTCATTCTCATCCAGCTTTCCACGATATTTAAGACCTCTTGACCAAGCAAATATAGAGGCTATAGGGTTCGTTGAAGTTTGCTTGCCTTCTTGATGCAATCTAAAATGTCTTGTGACTGTTCCATGCGCAGCTTCTGCTTCGATCGTTTTTCCGTCTGGCGTCATAAGCACGCTTGTCATGAGTCCTAGTGAGCCAAATCCTTGAGCAACAGTATCTGATTGTACGTCCCCGTCATAGTTTTTGCATGCCCATACAAATTTTCCATTCCATTTCAACGCAGATGCGACCATATCATCTATTAATCGATGCTCATAATCTAGATCGAGTGATTTAAATTTCTCAGCAAAGTCTTTTTCATATATCTCTTGAAAGAGATCTTTGAAACGACCGTCGTATTGTTTCAAAATAGTATTTTTAGTAGATAGATAAACAGGCCATTCACGCATCAATGCATAGTTCATGCAAGATCTTGCAAAGTCTCTGATCGACTCGTCTGTATTATACATCGCCATGGCTACGCCACTTGATTGAAATTCATAAACTTCTTTTTCGATCGGTTCCATATACGGATCTTCAGGTGTCCATTTAATGCTTAATTTTCCTTTGCCAGGAACTTTAAAATCCGTTGCTTTATATTGATCCCCAAATGCGTGCCTGCCTACGACTATGGGATCAGTCCATCCAGGCACAAGTCTAGGGACATTTTTACAAACAATCGGCTCTCTAAAAACTGTTCCACCTAGTATATTTCTTATAGTTCCATTTGGTGAGCGCCACATTTCCTTTAGTTTAAATTCTTCTACCCGATCTTCATCAGGAGTTATTGTGGCGCATTTAACTCCAACTCCGTATTTCTTGATGGCATTTGCAGAGTCTACTGTAATTTTATCATTGGTTCTATCTCTGCTTTCAACTCCGAGATCGTAATAATCAAGTTCAATATCAAGATAAGGAAGTATGAGTTTATCTTTGATAAACTGCCAGATAATTCTTGTCATCTCATCACCATCTATCTCGACTAGCGGTGTTTTAACTTTAATTTTCTTCACGGATTCTCAGTTCTTTTTCTAATTCTGAATGATTTTTGATTACCTTATATGCTTCTTTCATATTTTCACCAGCAAAATTGTTTTTGATCATGTGCTCTATCAATTCAACAAGAGGGTCCCAGAAATTTTCAAAATTATATATAAAAATTGGTTTATTATGAAGGTTCAGCTGTTTCCAAGACAGTACTTCAAAAAATTCCTCTAGAGTACCGATACCGCCTGGGAGAATAAGAAAGGAGTCGGCAGAATTGTACATTTCAATCTTTCTTTCATGCATAGTATTGACAATTCTTACATTATTTTCACTTACATTTTTTCGTTCAATATTTATTAGGTGTTCAGTTATTATTCCTTTTACTTCACCGCCCGCCTGAGTAGCACTTTTGGATAGTTCACCCATAAGGCCCATATCCCCTCCACCATATATAATTTTTAATTTTGCTTGAGCTAGGAGTTTACCAATTTTAGAGACTTCATCATTGAAAGTTTTACTGATTTTATTTGAAGAGCTACAATAAACAGCAATTGATTTCATATTTAATTTACTAAATTACTTTTAATATTTGGTATACCTCTGTAATTCTTAAATCTACTAAAAAAAACATTTAAGCTATTAGGCAAAGCCAGTAGGGCAGGCGTAACAAACAAAGTTGCAATGGTAGCAAATGAAAGACCAAAAACGATTGCCCAAGCTAAAGGCTCAACGAAGTAACTTTCCGCACTCTTATAACTGATTGTTCTGTCAAATACGTCAACGCTTATTTGCAATGCTGAGGGAAGAAGACCAAACACAGTTGTTATTGTTGTTAAAAAAATAGGTCTTATCCGACTTTTAGCAGCGGCAATAATTGCAACAAATCGATCACTTTCGTTCTTTTTAATTTTTCTATAACTATCTATTAAAATAATATTGTTATTAACAACTATCCCAGTACATGCAACAATTCCAAGTCCAGTCATTACGCCGCTGAATGGAAGCTGTAATACGAGTAGTCCAACAAATACCCCTGTAGTAGATAGTACAATAGAAAAAAGTACTAAAAATGTGTGATAGAAATTATTGAATAAAGATATCAAAATTATAAACATAAGTAACAATGCTGCAGCAAATGCCGATAATATAAATACTTGAGAAGATCTTGAGTCTTCTGCTTCTCCTATAAGCTTAACTTTAACGTCAATTGGAAGATTAGCCTGCGTCAACCAGTATTTTATTTTTCTTATTTGATCAGCTGTTTTATATCCTTCAGCAGTATTTGCATCTACCATCAATATTCTTGAGGAATCTTTCCGGCCAATAGAAAATATTTTTTTATTGGGCTCTTTCTCTATGAATCTTGAAATTGGTACAGAGCCAGAGTCAGTTTGTATAAATAAGTTTTCAACTTCATCAAGTGAACGCATATTCTCTGGTAAAAATAATTTAATATCTATTTCTTCATTCTTATTAATTGGTCTTAATGCACCAATCTTTGCACCAGTTGTTGCTAGATTGATAATAGAGCCAATTTGTTGAATTGATACGTTGTATTTTCCAGTTTGTTTTCTATCAACCTTATATTCCCATTCTACGCCAGTTATAGGGTATTTTATTTCAATATCTTTTACTTCTTTTGAGTTCGTCAATTTGTCTTTTATTATTTCTGCTACCTGTCTTAAAACAAATTTATTTGCTGAGGAGATTTCGATCTCGATATCTTTTGGACCAACAATTGCTGAACTATAAGTATTCCCTGAAATCCTAGCTTCGTATCCACTAATCTTACTTAATTCATCTTGTATATCTTGTAGTACCAGATCACTATCAGGTCTCTCATCTTCTGGAATTAAATCAATCCACAGCCTGCCAACTATATCAGTTGGACTTTGATCAAAAAGCCAAATACGGTTTCTATTTATTGTATTTGCAACGTAGTTTCCGATATAAGGGTTAGACTCTACAACTTCTACAACTTCTTTTATATATTCGGCTGTTTCTGTGGGAGAAAAATTTCCTCGCGCCATAACCTCAACTCGAGCGTTTGTTGCTTTATCATTAGGAAAGAAAATAACACCATTATTATATTGGCTATAGATGAAAATAACCGATAGAAATGTAAAAATAGTTAAAAGCAAAACTATCAATGGACTTCTTATTGCTCGTGATACACTTCTTTCATAGACTCTAAGGAAATATCCTTCTTTTCTTTTGTTTTCATCAGACATTTGGGCCGTTTTTCTCTCTATCATTGATCCCATTGCTGGCAGAAAAATAAGAGAAACCACTAATGATGTTGATAGCACAACAATTACAGTCAAAGGAATTACCCTTAGCCATTGACCAAGCATGTCAGGCCAAAATAATAACGGAAAGAAAGCTGCAATTGTTGTTAGTGAAGAAGCTACAATTGGCCAAAACATAGTATGAGAGGAATTAATATATGAATCTCTTCGACGAACTCCACGTTCTTGTTCTGAGCGCGCATATTCAGTTATCACAATTGGCCCATCTACTAGCAGTCCAACTGACAAGATGAGTCCAAAAACAGTCATTAAATTATAAGTCAGTCCCATAGAGTCCAAAATTAAGATGGAAAATAAGTATGTAGTTGGAATTGAGAGTCCCACAATTGTCCCACTTCTTATGCCTAGTGCTGCTATGACAATAATCATTACAAGTATGACTGCAGTTATGACGGTATTTTCTGAGGATTCAATTCTCTGCTCAACTTGCTCAGATTCATCGTCTATTATTTGTGTCTTGATATCAGGATGAAATTTTCCATCATTAATCCTCAGTACCTTCTTAACTGAATTATATGTATCAATAATATTGGTCCCAGCTTTTCTTGATATTTGCATGTTTAATGCAGTTTTTCCGTTAACAATTACAATATTTTTTTTATCGTCATAAGTTCTCTTAATTTCTGAAATATCATCAAGTTTTAATATAAAGCCTTTATCCATTTTAATAGGGAGTTCACCTATTTCCCTATAGTTTTCATAAAGACCAGGAATTTTTATTGAATAGTTAGCATCATCACTGACAAGTGTTCCAGCGGGTACAATATTATTATATTTTCTTAACGCTCCATAAACATCTGAAACATCAAGTTCGTATTTGCGAAGAAGGGATGGATCGAGAGTAACTTTGACAATTTCATCCCTTTTTCCAACTATATCTACCTCAGTTACATTATTAATTTTTTCTAGCTGGTCTTTATATGCGTTTGCAGTTTTTTCTAAAATGTCATAGGGGACATCGCCATAAATACCAACGTAAATATTTGAAAACATTGAGGAATCATATTCTTTTACTTCAATAATTTCCATTTCTTCGGGAAGTTCTTCAGATGCGTCAGTAATTGTATTTCTTATGAGCTTAGATAAATTTTGAATTTTAGTATTAAGTTCAAAGGCAATCATGAAAGAGGCGATATTATCCTTTGATATTGAAACAATTTCATCAATATCCTGAAGAGACATCAATTTTCTCTCAAGCGGTTCAGTTATAAGTTTTTCTATTTCGCTTGATGACATTCCTTTGTACTCAACAATCAATGCTACTGTTTTAAGATCAATTTCTGGCATTTCTTCTTTTGGAAAAGTCACATAAGAAAGCACACCAAGTAAAACAATCATTAACAAGATTGTTGATATTGTTTTTTTTCTGAAAAGAATAGAGGCTAAAATATTACGAAGCATTTTTTGTGGTAAATGAAAAAAGTTTACTATTATTTACATAACTGCGCACATGTGAAGGCAAAATAAGTAAGCAAGGTGTAACGATCAACGTCAAGATTGCTGAGAAACTCAAACCGTATACAATGCATTGTGCAAGCGATGTCCAAAAACCACTCACATTTGAATCATACTCAATTGTTCTCGCTATTGGATCGATGCTGTAATTCAATGCTAAAGGAATTAATCCCAGCATAGTTGTAATTGTAGTTAGAAAGATAGGCCTCAATCTTTGGGCACATGCCTTAAGAACATTATTATAGACATCGTCCTTATTTTTGTTACTAACAAAATTATATGCATCAATTAGAATAATATTATTGTTAACAACTATTCCTGCCAATGAAACAATTCCAATACCATGTAATATAGCGGAGAATGCTTGATCAAATACTAGTAGTCCTAAATATACGCCTGCAGTACTTATAATGACTGCAGTAAGAATTATAAAGCATTGATAGAAACTATTGAATTGGGTCACTAGTAATGCCGCCATTATCAATACAGAAATTATAAATGCCTGAACGATAAATTTCATGGAGTCATTTTGCTCTTCATTTTCGCCTCCATAAGCTATATCAACATTTGGCGGAAATGCTTGATCATCTGCCCAGTCGCTCAACTTCTCCACGACTTCACCTGTTGAAGTGCCCTCAGTCACATTTGCCTTAATGTACATGGCATTTCTTGCGTCCCATCTTCTAATAAAACTAACATTTTGCTTTGGCTTCTTTGTAAGGAAATTGCTAATAGGAACTTTACCAACAGATGACTCAATCATTACATTGTCAAGTTGATCAATTGATCTGTCACTTTCAGGGTATCTTACATAGATTTCTAATTCTTCATCTATGTCATTTGGCCTGTACTTGCCTATCATTATTCCTTCAGTAACCAATTTGATTGCCGTACCAATAGTAAAAATATCAACGCCAAATTGTGCTGCTTTAGGCTTATCAATGGTAAGCTCCCAATCAACTAATGGAATTGGCAAAGTATCCTCAATGCTTATTAACTCATCAAGATTATCAATATAGTCTCTTAACGACTTAGTCACTGGAACTAAAATATCACTCGTCGGTCCAGTTATTCTTATTTCTAAATCTTTACCTACAGGTGGTCCGCCTGTTTCTTCAATGACTTCATACTTAATGCCGCTAATATTACCAAGTTCATTTCTTAAATCGTCCATTATTTTATGTCCATTTTCTCTTTTGCCCCGTTCAATGAACTCAAAGTAAGCTGTTGCAATTAAATCTTCAGAAGATCCCCCTCCTGATGGCCCAACACTACTAAATTGCCCAGTCTGTAAAAAATAACTTTTGATGCCGAACTGGTTTATCATCGCATCTTCAACTTCTTGCGCAAGATCATTTACCTCCTCTACAGACAAGTTTCCTCTTGCGTAGACTTTGACAACTCCAAAGTAGGGGTCGTTAGAAGTAAAAAACACCATACCTTTACCAAAGTTTGAGTAAGTTGCTATAATGCCAAAAATAACAAAAAATATTAACGATAGGGTAATAATTGGTCTTTTAATGACGTAGCTTAATATATTCACATATTTTCCTACATATCCCGTTAGTTCTTTGAGATTGATGCCTTGATCCGAACCAAGACTACGATAAACATCAGCTGATGCATTTGAAGGCTTCCCAAATACACTTCCTATTACTGGAACAAACATTAAGCTAAAAACCAATGCAATAGACAAAACAATAAAGATTGTGAGTGGAAGAACGGACATAAATTGACCAGATACACCAGGCCAGAAGAAAAGTGGTGCAAAGACCGCTAGCGTTGTTGCAGATGAAGCAACGATAGGCCAGAACATTCTTTTTGCCGAATAGACATATGCCTCCTGCTTACTAAACCCTTCAAGCATTTTTCTATCAGCCAGTTCAACTACAACAAGAGAACCATCAATAAGCATTCCTAGCGCTACTAATATACCAAACATGACCATGAAGTTATAATTATAGCCCAGGGCATACATAACGAATATTGTAATTAAGATTGAAACTGGAATACCTGAGCCGACTATTAAAGAGGATCTGATTCCCAGGGCTATCATAGTAACTAATAAAACCACGACAGTAGCTAAAATAATATTACCTTGGAGCGAGTCGACGTTATCTGAAATATAACTTCGAGTATCCATTACATAATTAAAACTTACATCCGAAGAAACTTTAGATTTATATTTGTCAACAATCCTCTCAACTTCATCTATAGTCTCAATAACATTTTCACCTCTAGCTTTTTTTATTAGAAGAGAAACACCTATTTCTCCATTAACTTTGGTATAATTTTCTCTATCCCTAAAATTTCTCTTTAATTCAGAAATATCGGATAATAATACGGAACTGTTATCCGTTGATCTTATGGGTAGTTCATAAACATCTCTTGCAGTTTCAAATAAACCTGGAACATTTACAGAGAATTGACCCTGAGCAGTTTTAATTTCGCCCGCTGTTACTACTTGATTATTATTTGCAACAGAGCTTATTATTTCCATGAAGGATATATTATAACTCTCAAGCTGAGTTCTATTAATTACAGCTTCAAGTTGTTCTTGTCTTCCGCCAACCATTTCTGCTTCAAAAATTGCAGGAATAAGCTCAACATCTTTTTTTATTTCACGAGCAAGGTCTAATATAAATCTTTCTGAGGCTGATTTTGAGCTGATTGAAAGAATAATTGTTGGATCTTCAGTAACTGACACTTCTCTTACCATCGGATCGTTTGCTTCGTCTGGGAATTTAACTTTTGCGTCATTAACGGCATCTCTAACCTTGTCTAGAGATTTCTTCATGGTTTCAGCAGCATCAAATTTGACAATAACGGCAGCAAAATTTTCAAGAGCAAAGCCCTGAAGTTCATCAATTCCTTCAATACTTCTCACCTCATCTTCTATTGGTTTAAGCAGAAGTCTCTCAGCATCTTCTGGTGATATGCCAGGAAGTGAAACGCCTACATAAACTACTGGTATTGTAATTTCTGGTCTGTTCTCAATTGGAATATTCATTCTTCCAATAATTCCAGCAAAAATAAGTACTAATAGAAGCGCAAGAGCTGTTCTTTTTCTATCAACTAAGAAATCTACCACTTAAACTAAATCTCACTCAATTGAACATTAACATTTTGTCCGTTTATTACATATTCTTGACCCACAGTGATAATAGTCACTTTATCCGGCAATCCCGAAACCCATAAGCCATCAAGGCCATCTTCTATAATTTGAATGAGAAGAAATTTAACTGCGCCATCTTTAACTATTTTTATTCCCAATTCACCTTCATCATTTAGTGACAGCAAATAAGATGGTATTAGGTGGGCTTTAACTTTATTTAATGGCACTCTCATCTCTGCAGTAAGTCCCTCAAGAATATTCCCATCTTTATTTAGTACTGTTGCTTCTACTTTGTATGTGCGCGTGCTTGGATTGGCACTTTTGCTAATGAAGTTAATTTTTCCTTCAATAGTCTCTCCATTTAACATCTTGACACTTACTTCTTGATCAATTGATAATTGTGCAACATTCTTCTCTGTAACTTCACCTGTTATTTTCATCGGATCAAGTTGCATAATTTTAGCACATGGGGTTGCAGGAGTAATTAAATCACCAACTTCAACAAACACATCTTCAACATACCCATCGAATGGAGCAACAACTCTAATGTTATCAAGTTCATTTTGTGCCATTTCAACTCGCGCTATAGCGGATTTTAGAGCAGCCTCCGCTGTAGCCACAGCATTTTCTGATCTGTAACCCTCATTTGCAAGTGTTTGAATTGCGTCAAATTGTAATTGAGCTTTATTTTTATTAGCGTTTGCTTCATTTAATCCAGCTAGTCTGTTTTCTTTATCTAGTAAACAAATGAGCTCACCTGCTTTCACATTTTGCCCTGGACTTATTACCATTGAAATATTAGAGGACGTTTTTGGCTTAAGCATAACAACTTTATCTGCCTCAGTTCTTCCACGTACTGTGAGATAATATGTTTTATCTTGTGATGAAAATTCACTGGCTCTGACAGTGATCTTCTCAACTGTTTCACTATTTGTTATTGTTTCAGATGAACTAGTTTCGTCTGAAGAAAACAAGCCTGAAACTATCCATGCAAAAACAAGAATAAAGATTACAATTGCTGAGACAATATTGATTGGGATTTTTTTAAACATACTAATTCAGCTTTCCTCTATTTTTTTCCATATAATTTAAACCACTTTCAATTAGGGTTGTTGCCAGTCCTCTAATAAAGGCGACAGATTTTTCATTTCTAAGAGCTTGTAGATCTGATGGAACTGGACCGTCATATTTAAATTGTTCCAGTTTCTGTCGCAGAAACAAAGTTCTTTCATTTAATACTGTGTCTAAAGTTTCTTGAGGTAGATATTTTGCAAATAATAAAAGTAAAAAGAATTCTGATTTGATTTGATCACCAAAATTGCCTGAACGTATATAGGCTGAGGCATCTCCTAATAAATTGTCCTTCATTAAGTCCTTTCCTTTTTTAGTGATTGTATAAACTTTTTTATCTGGCTTTTTGCTTTGTGATAATTGCTTACATGAAACATATTTCTCATCTTGGAGTTTATTTAAAGTTGGATAAATAGTTCCAAAGCTTAAGCTGTAAAAATCTGATAAAGGACCTTCAAACATTTGTTTAATTTCATAACCTGATCTTGGGCCCAAAGAAAGTAAGCCTAAACATAGAGTATCTTTTTGCATATTAATTAACCTCTAAATTTTCAAAATTAAGTAACCCTGCTAAATACATAATTTGAGTTTTAACTATTTCTCTATCTTTCTGCTTGTTGAAATAATTAATCTCTGAATTGAGCAGCGCTTGCCTTGCAATTAAAACATCTAGAACACTTCTTTCACCAACTTCTTGCTCAATTACAGTACCTTTATATGCAGTTTGATTGGCATTATACGTTAGCTCAGCAGCTTTAATGGTTTGTTCTGAAATTTTATATTTGTCCCAGATATTTTCTGAGAGAATAACAGTTTCATTTTGCGTTTTCTGTAAAAGTATTAACTGCGTATTTTTAACTTCTTTTGCCTTGCGGACATTAGATAGCGATTTTCCAGCCGTAAAGATTGGCCAATTAAGAGTAGCTTTAATTTCTTCATTAGTGAGCTCATCTATCTCAGCTGAAAATTCATCTAACTCAGATTTAGTAGCAGTAAGACTTAGTTGAGGATAATATGCTGAACGTGCCACTCCTACATTAGCATTCATTATTTTCAAATTTACTTCCGCCATCCTTATTGAATAATTATTAGCGATTAATATTTCTTTAAATTCACTAAAGGAACTTGGTATGTCAGCATTAATTTCTGAAAACATTAAATCTCTTGCATCAACACCAACTAAATCAAAGAATGAATTTTTTAAATTTTTAAGAATTATTTCAGAATCTAATAAATCAATCTTTGCATTATTTAAGAAAGCTTCAGCCTGAGCAACATCAGTTTTGGAGGTGAGGCCAACTTCGTATTCTTTGATTGTTGCATTTGATCTTTCTGCAACAGACTCAAGATTGTCATTGTACGACTTAACTGATTTTTCAGCAATAAGGACATTATAGTAGGCTTCAATCGTCTCTAAAATTATGTCCTGAATAACTTTCTTCTCATTAAGTCTTTTCAGATTTAGAGATTCTTTTGTCGACATTGAATTGTAAAAGCGACTAAAACCACTGAATAGATTTTGAGATAAGATTATTGATTTACTGCTTGGAGCTAATTCGTAATCACTCCCAATAATTCCTGATTGAGTTTTAAGGCTTGAGTATTCATTTTCTGATATATTTGCGTTAAGACTAATTGAAGGTAAGTAATTTGATTTTGATTGAAAATAATCTTCTTCAGCAATATCTACTGAATTAGCTTCCATTTTAAGCAGCAGGTTATTTGCCAAAGATTCACTAATTGCATCATTTAGACTCAATGCTCCAGCACTACTCGTTGATAATAAAGTCATTATGATCGCAAAATACTTAGAAAATCTCATATAAAAATCCATTATAAAAAAGGTATCTATATCAGGTTGATATATATAATCAATACCTATATCAAAGTGATATATTGGTAATTAGCTAGATTTCAAGTAGTATGTATTTATTGTTAAATAATTGAAAAATAACAACTTTATGAAAATAAAGAATAAATTATTCAAAGATAAAAATAAGAAATGGCTTAAAAGGCATGTAGATGATGAATTTGTGCAGAAGTCTATTAGTGATAACTATAGATCCAGGGCTGCATACAAGTTAGTTGAAATTATTGAGAAATATAAAATTTTAAATGAGGCTAAAAATGTAATTGATCTTGGTTCAGCACCTGGAAGTTGGTGCCAAGTACTTAAAAATCATGGGAAAAGTCTAAATTCAATAATTGCTGTAGATATCCTTGAAATGGAAGAGATTAAAGGTGTTACTTTTTATAGATCAGACTTTTTATCTCCCGAATTCGAAAAAATCTCTAAAACTATAGGTGAATATGATCTAGTGCTTTCTGATATCTCGCCCAACTTGTCAGGCAATAAAGTGTCTGATTTTCTTCTTTCCAAGGATTTAGTTGAGAATGCGTTAAGTTATTCACTTCAGAATCTTAATATTAATGGCCATTTTGTGGCTAAGTATTTCAGAACAGGTGATATTTCAGATGTACTCACTATATGTAAAAGGAATTTTCATAAAGTTACTTCATTTAAGCCAAAATCAAGTAGGAAAAATTCAAGTGAAATCTATTTAGTTTGCCTTAGAAAAAAATAACACCTTGATTGACATAATTTGTTAAATAATTTAATCATCAGAGATGGAGCACTCCACTATTCAGAAGTCCCTTTCATTTGATGATGTTTTAATAAAACCTGCGCGCTCATCTATTCTGCCAACTGAGGTCCAATCACATACATCTATAACCTCAAATATTAAACTTGGCATACCATTAATCTCTTCGGCAATGGACACTGTCACAGAATATAAGTTGGCTATCGCTATTGCTCAATCTGGTGGGCTAGGGATACTCCATAAAAATATGCCTATAGACGATCAAGCGCAAAATGTTGCAAAAGTTAAAAAGTTTGAAACTGGCATGGTAATTGACCCAGTAACCATAGCCCCTGAAGCCACTCTATCAGATGCTTTAGATCTAATGAAAGAGCATCAGATTTCTGGTGTCCCTGTAGTTGATAGTAACGATAAATTGCTTGGCATTTTAACGAATAGGGATGTTCGTTTCGCAACTAACATGTCTCAAAAAATTAGTGAGTTAATGACAAGTGAAAATTTGATTACTGTAAAAGAGGGAATCTCTAGTGACGATGCCCAAAAATTACTTCATGCTCATAGAATTGAAAAACTAATCGTTGTTGACGATAATAGAAAGTGCATTGGCTTAATCACAGTGAAAGATATCGAAAAAAGTCAATTGAACCCTCACGCATCTAAGGATGCCAAAGGTAGGTTGATAGTAGGTTCCGCAATAGGCGTTGGAATAGAAGCAATTAATAGAGCTGAGAGTTTAGTTGATGCCGGTGTAGATGTGTTAGTAATAGATACTGCTCATGGCCACTCAGAAAAAGTCATTTCTACTCTTGAGGAAATTAAATCTCATTTTTCCATTGATGTTGTTGTTGGCAATGTAGCTACAAAAGAAGCTACAGCAGAATTAATTGATAAAGGTGCAGATTGTATAAAAGTTGGCATAGGTCCAGGGTCAATTTGCACTACTCGGGTGGTTGCTGGAATAGGGGTCCCTCAATTCTCAGCAATTTTGGATTGTGCTGAAATTGCGAACAAAAAAAATATTCCAGTTATTGCTGATGGAGGTATAAAATATTCTGGAGATATTGCAAAAGCGCTAGGCGCAGGAGCTAGCGCAGTTATGATAGGATCATTATTTGCAGGAACAGACGAGTCACCAGGTGAAGTCTACTTATTTAAAGGTAGAAGTTATAAATCATATCGTGGAATGGGTTCCTTGGGCGCAATGGCGCGAGGGTCTGCAGATAGATATTTTCAAGAGGAAATTACAGAAAGCAATAAACATGTACCTGAAGGAATTGAAGGAAGAGTGCCTTACAAAGGTCCCATATCACCAATTATATACCAGCTCGTTGGCGGCCTGAAAGCATCAATGGGCTATACAGGCTCAAAAGATATAATGCAATTTAGAGAGAATGTTCAGTTTATTGAAATCACAGGAGCAGGATTAAAAGAGAGTCATGTGCATGATGTTGATATTACTCGCGAGTCACCAAATTATCCAACCAACATTTAAGTAGATGAAATATTTTATAATTTTAACTTTTTTTTTATACTCATCGCATTCTTGGTCAGCGTCAAATTTTTATGATAATGCTCTAGAGAATTTCAACAAAAATAAATACGAAATAGCTATTAAATATTTAGAAAAGGAAATTGTTTTTAACCCCAAATCGTCAGAGTCGTTTGTTTTGTTAGGCAAATCTTATGAAAAAATTGACGATTTAAGCACTGCTAATAAATATTATAATATTGCATTCACATTAGTGCCGCACAATTTAGAGCTTAATTTCCTTTTAGGAAAGACTGCGTATAACTTGGGTAACATAGAAGATTATGCTGAATTTATTTCTAATTTAGAAATCCTTTGTGATAAAGACTGTGAAGAAATTGATAATCTAAAATTGCTGGCTGACTAGTATGATTTATATTGTAGACTTCGGCTCTCAGGTAACTCAATTAATCGCAAGAAGGGTTCGAGAGGCCAGCGTTTATTGTGAAATTGTAAGTAATAAGAACCTGTTGCATAAAATTAAGGATACTAAGCCAACTGGAATTATATTTTCAGGAGGACCTGCAAGTGTTCATAAGTCGCGTACACCAAAAATTGATAAGAAAATCTTTTCGCTAAATATTCCAATTCTAGGAATTTGTTACGGAATGCAACTTATAGTTCATCAACTTGGAGGTAGGGTTGAAATATCAAAGGAACGCGAATTTGGCAAAACATTAATTACGCACACTCATAAAAGTAAGCTCTTTCAAAATATTAAGTTAAAAAATAAGCAACATTATGTATGGATGAGTCACGGTGACAAGGCAATTAAATTGCCAAATGATTTCGCAACCATAGCGAAAAGTAAAAACTCTAAATTTGTGGGCATAGAAAATAAAAAACTAAATATTTATGGTCTTCAATTTCATCCTGAAGTTGTTCACACACATCAAGGTGAAATGATAATTAAGAACTTCATAATCAATATATGCAAAACTAAACCTACATGGAGCATGCAAAACTATCTTAAAACTCAAGTTGCCAAAATAAAGATTAAGGTCGAAAAAAACCATGTCATTTGTGGTTTATCTGGAGGAGTTGACAGTATGGTGACAGCAGCAATAATTTCAAAAGCAATTAACAAACAATTAACATGTATCTATGTCGATACTGGCTTAATGAGGTTGAATGAAACTGAGGAAGTTCAAAATTTGTTCAAAAAGCATTTTAAATCAAGGCTTATTACTGTTAATGCCAAGAATAGATTCTTCACTTCCCTTAAAGGAGTATCTGATCCAGAAAAAAAACGTAAAATTATTGGCAATTTATTTATTAAAATATTTAACGCTGAGTCTAGCAAAATCTCTAAAGCAAAATTTTTAGCTCAAGGCACGATCTATCCAGATATAATAGAGAGTCAAAGTTTTCATGGGGGGCCAACTTCAGTAATCAAGTCACATCACAATGTTGGAGGCCTGCCTAAAGAAATGAAACTGGGCCTTGTCGAACCTTTACAAGAATTATTTAAGGATGAAGTTCGCAGACTCGGTAAAGAGCTAAAATTACCTAAAGAATTTATTCAAAGACACCCATTTCCAGGTCCTGGATTAGGAATTCGAATATTAAGTGACATTACAAAAGATAAAGTGCGAATGTTACAACATGCGGATAAAATTTATATTGATGAGATAAAAGCAGCAGATTTATACAATGAAATCTGGCAAGCTTTTGCAGTTCTATTGCCTGTCCGAACTGTTGGAGTAATGGGTGATCAAAGGTCATATGAGTTTGTTTGTGGCTTGAGAGCTGTAACTTCTGTAGATGGCATGACGGCTGATTTCTATCCTTTTAGTGGTGAATTTTTCAGTAAAGTATCAACTCGAATTATAAATGAAGTAAAAGGAATTAATCGCGTAGTTTATGATACAACTTCTAAGCCTCCTGGTACTATTGAGTGGGAGTAGTTTTTCTAGTTTAAGTCACTGATTTTATTACATTAATGACTTACACATTACTTTCACATTTAGAAATCAATCGTTGATTTCCTTAGTCTTTTTTCATACAGTTACACAAAATGTTGCGCAAACGTGTGACTATTGTATCGTTGACGCAGTGACTGACTGGCATAGTGAGACGCTTTAGAAATACTTTCGTCACAGTACAACAATGTTACGGCAAGCGTAGAAAAAACGTGCTGTTCATCCCCTTAACAAATCTATAATATAAGCTGATACTTAACCTATGGAGGTGTGAGATGAAATCTTATGACGAATTGAAAGCTGAGATGGAAGCAATTCAGCAGTAGATGGTTGAAGCTAAGAAGAACGAACGTGCTAACGCACTGAAAGAAGTAAAACGTCTATGCAAAGAGTTTGGCTTTACTGCTGGGATGCTGAAAGGATCATTAGCTGAGGGTAGGAATCCTAAAGATGTTTAGCCTGGAACAGTATAAGAAGTTAATTATTAAATTGATGAATAATAATTTAACTCCCACAAGTGACTGGAGAGACATAGAGTCGAAAAATACTCTTCTAATACGTCATGATATCGACTTCAGCGTAGATTTTGCGCATAAATTAGCGCTTTATGAATCTGAGCTTGGCATACGCTCGACCTACTTCTTTATGCTGACAAGTAATATGTACAATCTAATTTCATCAGAAAATCAAAGATTGGTTAAGAGTATAATTAAACTAGGTCATAAGGTTTCTATCCACTTTGATCCTACTGCTCATGACACAATAGAAGATTTTGAACATGAAAAAATATTGTTTGAGAACATATTTAATGTTGATGTAGACATTGTATCAATACATCGTCCAGGCCCATTTCTTGATAATAATAATGTATCTTTGAATGGCATTCCTCAGACATATAGTGACAAGTATTTCAAGAGGATGAAGTACTTATCGGACTCAGGAGGAAGGGATGTTTTACCTCTAATTTCTGATTACCTATGCGGTGATCGTAGCCAAGGCTTACATTTATTAATTCATCCAATTTGGTGGACAAGTAAAGGGTCAAGTCCTACAGAGACATTAAATTTTTGGAGGAAACATAATTCGGATTTTCTTACAGCTGAAGTTCGCCTTAACTGTAAGACATACGAGGATTGAGATGAGAGAAATAATTTTATTTGGATGTAAAGACACCACTCTCCATACAGCACGATTTTTAAAAAATCTAGATTTGAAAATCCATTTGGTTACCATTTCAACAGAATTGGCTGCAAGTAATCATGTGGCTGGGTATGAAGATCTTGTGGTTAAACGTAAGATATTTGAAAGTATATATGTTGCAAAAAGTTATTCACTAAATGATGAAGATATAACAGCTATTAAAAAATTAAATCATGTCCCTCTCGGATTTTGTGTCGGTTGGCAGAGATTGATCCCAGAGGCGTTGCTAAGTATGTTTAGTGTTGGTGTGTTTGGAATGCATGGAAGCGCAAGGGACCTTCCTTTTGGAAAGGGAAGATCGCCAATGAACTGGGCACTTATTGAAGGGCGAAAACTATTCCATACGAATCTTTTTAAATATGAAGCTGGTATAGATAATGGACCAATCTTAGACTCAAAGACCTTCAGTATTGGTGAAAATGACACCGCTGAAACACTGCATTATAAAAATACTTTGTCAATGTGTAGCTTGATTAAGAATAATTTGGAGAATCTTTTGGATGGGAAGTGCACAACCCGATCTCAATCACTAGCTTTTGGTGAAAGCTTTTACCCAAAACGATCTCCATCAGATGGAAGTATCGACTGGCGAGATGATATACACAATATTGACCGACTGATTAGGGCTGTTACTGAACCTTTTGATGGGGCTTTCTCATATATAAATGGCGAAAAAGTTATTATTGAACGAGCTGCTGTTTTCTATACCGATTTAGAAACGCATCCTTTCTTAGACTCCAAATTTGGATCTGTGGTAGATGTGTTTCCGAATAATAAATTTCTAGTTAGATGCTCTGGTGGTGTTCTGATAATACACGGTTATGACGGAATTACGCCAAATATTGCAGAGGCTTTTGACATCACAGAAAGTCCATTTAAAAATTTTGAGCGTAATATTTATGGTTTCTTTGATGTTGGATAATTTAGCTTGTTGTAGTGTTACCCACCGATGAACGAATGGTTAGATAATCTAAAGCAATCAAACAGTAACTTCCATAAGATGCTACAAGAACGGATTGAAAAGGCAAATCCGCGTCGCAAATTGACTGGTGAAGAAACCAAACGTCTTGCTAAGTTGGAAATAATAGCTGAAAAACTTAAGCGTGGAGAAAACGTGCAAAGTAGTTGTTGAGTTACACATTAGTTGCACATGCTCTATGCGGTTAGTTTAAATAATTGATATTAAACAGAATAAAATCTACGTTACTACTGAGTGGAAATAAGAAGACTATTTAACTAAGATTTAACCTAAAAATTAGATTGAATGCAACTATAATAAAGTAATGAAAAAATTATTTTTTAAAATTCTAAATTTTTTTAAATCAATATTTAATTTAAATTTTACTGATTTTACATGGATTAAAACAGCCAAATTTATTGAGTTAGATAATATTGATGTTGCTGAAGACCCTGTAAGACCAGAGCTTGATCTTGAATGGAGAACCACTCATGACAGAAAAATATATGGTTTAGAATATAATAATGAAATTGAAGGCATTATGTGTTTAGCCTTTACAAAGGATGTTCCTCATTCAATAAAAGAATTGGACTTAATGAGCCGACTGGCCGTTTACGAGCAAAATGCTGATACAATAATTGCTTATACTGTGTGGTCGAGAAAAAAAGGTGCGGGCAAAAAAATTATGGAAGAGGCTCTAAAATTTGGAAAAGAGATGGGGTACAAAAGGATAGTAACTCTCTCTCCTCTGACACCAACGGCCACTCATTACCACATCAGAAATGGAGCAAAACTCCTAGGACATAATCCAACAACTCAGAATTTTGAATATTCCTTCTAATACTGCAGACTTTCAGTTCAAATCCATGGAAACTAGGTATAATTAGGCTATATATATAAATTATGGCATTAGCAAAAAATATAAATGTAATGTGGTTCAGGCAAGACCTGCGTTTAGCCGATAATCCCGCTTTAACTAATGCACTCGAGGATGGCAAGACCTTACCAATTTTTATATTAGACAATGTAAATTCAAAAGAACACGTAAATGGTGCTGCAAGTAAGTGGTGGCTGCATCATTCATTAATCAAGTTAAACAAATCATTAAAAAATAAACTCTGTATTTTTATAGGCAACCCAATGGATATTCTGAATGAAATACATAAACAATATGAAATTTCAAATATATTTTGGAATCGTTGTTATGAACCTTGGAGAGTCAAAAGAGACAAAAAGATAAAAAAATATTTTAATGATCAGAACGTAAATGTGAACACCTTTAATGGATCACTTTTATGGGAGCCATGGAATATATCGAAAAAAGATGGTACTCCCTACAAAGTATTCACCCCATACTATCGAAAAGGGTGTCTAAATTCTGATAAGCCTCGGATGCCACTACCAGCACCTAATCTATCTAATTTAATATCAATTGATAATCATGATTTAAAAATTGAAGACCTGGAGCTAATGCCTCAACACAATTGGTATAATAAAATGATTTCTCTTTGGTCACCGGGAGAAGAAGGTGCCCATAGTAAGATTGAAGAGTTTATTTCAAATGGATTAAATAATTATAAAGAAGGGAGAAATTTTCCATCTAATCAGAATGTTTCTCAACTTTCACCTCACTTACACTTTGGCGAAGTCTCACCAAACCAAGTGTGGTACCGAGCTAAGACAAAAGAGGGAAAATTAGGCATAAAGAAAGACCTGGATCACTTCCTGAGTGAATTAGGTTGGCGAGAGTTTTCTTTTAATTTACTCTACCATTTTCCATTTCTTCCAAAAGAAAACTTGCAAAAGAAGTTCGACAATTTTCCATGGGATAATGATAAAGACAAATTAAAGAAATGGCAAAAAGGACTGACTGGCTATCCGATTGTGGATGCAGGCATGCAAGAATTATGGCAAACGGGCTACATGCATAATAGACTAAGAATGGTAGTGGGGTCCTTTCTTGTAAAAAATTTACTTTTACATTGGCATCATGGAGAAAGATGGTTTTGGGACTGCTTGATTGACGCAGATCTAGCGAGCAATAGCGCTGGGTGGCAATGGATCGCTGGTTCAGGCGCGGATGCCGCTCCATATTTTAGAATTTTTAACCCAATAACTCAGGGACAGAAATTTGATCCTGACGGAAAATACACAAGAAAATACCTTCCTGCTTTGAATGACATGCCAGATAAGTTCTTATTTAACCCTTGGGAAGCCCCTGAAGATGTCCTAAGATCGGCAGGTGTAAAGCTTGGCGAGAATTATCCACTGCCTATTGTTGAAATTGGCTCATCCCGTCAAAAAGCTTTAGAGGCATTTGCCACAACTAAAACTTTAATAGCCTAATGAATACAGACACTATTCTTCTTATTGTACAAATGGTAGCGGCGTTTGGTGTGCTTGTCTCAGTTATTTACTTGGGATTACAAATTCATCAACAAAATGAAATTACAAAAGCTCAATTTGGACATTCTCTTACACAACGAATGTATGAAAGATATTTTAATACAGCGAAAGATAAGGAGTTTAGTAATTTTTTAGCAAAAGATTGGGCCACAGGTGACCTAGATGATTCAGATAAATGGCGCGTCGCTATTTTTATAAATACATTATTGGTAGATATATTCGATACATATGAAAAAGTTGAAAAAGGCTTTGTTGACGAGTCGCATTTAAGGATGAGGATGCATATGCTAAAACTTGGAGTTATGAAAGCGCCTATAGCGCAATCATCATGGAAATATTGGAAAGGGATAAAGTCAGATGAGTTTATCAAGTGGTTTGAAGCAGAAATTTATGGCGACTCTGATTCATTCAATGAAGGTTACCAAGAAGAAGTAATCCCTAATGTTAGGCGAAAATAACGAGTTTTTGAGCTTTTTATAGAAATTTTTCTATTTCTAAAGTATAAACCGCTGGATGAAACGTAAATCCGTAATTGATATCAAAAACCAAAAGGGAAAAACCCCAATTGTTTGCTTGACGGCATACACATCGCCGATTGCAAGATCTATTGATGGCTGCGGTGATCTTTTATTAGTAGGCGACTCACTCGGAATGGTTCTTTATGACTATCAAAATACATTGCCAGTAACACTCTTTCAAATGATAGAGCATTCAAAATCTGTTGTTAATGCAACAAAACAGTCGTGCATTATAGTTGATATGCCTTTTGGGACCTATGAAGAGTCTGTTGACAAAGCTTTTATGAATGCTGCAAAAGTAATGAAGGAAACAAACTGCAATGGAGTAAAGCTTGAGGGTGGAAGAAATATGTATGAAACAGTAAAATATTTAACTGACCGTTCAATCCCAGTAATGGGACACATTGGCCTTCAGCCTCAAAGTGTACTCATAGATGGTGGCTATAAAGTCAAAGGAAGAAATAAATTTGATTGGGGCAAATATGTTGATGATGCAATTGCAATAGAAGAGGCTGGAGCATTTTCAGTAGTACTAGAAGGTATGGCTGAACCATTAGCTGCTGAGATTACATCTAGAATTTCAATACCAACGATTGGCATAGGCGCCTCGCCTAAATGCGATGGCCAAGTATTAGTAACAGAAGATATGTTAGGCTTAACTAATATTGCTCCAAAGTTTGTTAAGAAATATGCTGATTTAGAAGTTTTAATAAAAAAGGCAGCTTATGAATACGCTGGTGAGGTGAGAAATAGAGAGTTTCCAGGCAAGGAACATACTTATGCTATGAATCCTCAAATCGTTAGTAAAGGTGAAGAAGATTAATGTCAGATATTTTAAGGCAAGTTGATGAAGAATTAAGACAGGATCGTCTAATAAATTTGTGGAGACGTTACCGTGTTTATCTAATTGGCGGACTAATTTTATTAATTGGTTCGGTACTTGGTTATCAAATTAATAAGTCGGTAAATCAGTCATTTTATGAGGAAGAAGTAGAGAAATATATTGATTCTTCAGATTTAGTAGATTTTACTCAAACGATTGAAACTCTAGGTGAAATTGAAAATTCAAATCAATTACTTATTTCAGGTATTGCGCAAATAAAAATTGCAACTCTATTAATGGAAAATGGAAAAATACAAGAAAGCAAAGACAAGCTTTTAGAAATAATTAATGAAGACAAAACAGATGACATCATAACTGACCTGGCTATCTATTTTTATTTAATGAGTAATTTAAATGACATAGCGATGGATGAAATAAATATATATATTAACAGTGATAAATTAGAAAATAGTTCTTTTAAATTTCTTTTTAAAGAAACTATTGCTATCAAAAATTTATTATCAGGTAAATTTCAAATATCTAAAGAAAAATTTGACGAACTAATTAATGATACAAATACTCCAAGAGATATTGTTATTAGAGCAACTAAATTTTTAGACACAATTAAATAGTATGAGAAATATTTTATATATTATTTTACTATCAACATTTGTAATATTTAGTTGTACAAAAAATGAAATAATAGAGAAAGATACAAATAGTTTCCCTATATTGGCTTATGACGCAGAGATCTCAGAAACCCTAGGTCTAAACATAGAAGATATAAGAATAGATCCACCAAAGGAAATAAATTATTGGTCGCAGCATTTTCAAAATCCTGGAAATAATTTAAATAACATATTCACTTTATCTTCCTTAAAAGATAAGACAAAGATTGTTTCTGGAACAAGAGGAGCTCTTAACATAATCCAGCCAATTTATTTTAATGATTCGATTTGCTACGTTTTGCCCAAAGGTTTCTTAGAATGTAAAAATCATAAAAGTAATGAAAAAATATTTTCAATTGATATTAAAGTTGATGCCAATAAAAAGTATGAAGTTATAAGAGGTGGACTTGCTTATTTTGATGATAAGATAGTGTTAGTTGACGCTTACGGGCAGATTTTGCTTGTTGACTCTAGTGATGGAAATAAAATATGGGAGAAAAAAATTGAATTTCCCATATTATCTCCACCGCTAATTTATAGAAATCAGATTTTATTCATATCATCAGATAATCGATTATTTTCACTTTCACTCGAGACAGGTGACGTAGAGTGGTCGTTTCAAACTGTGGCAGAAGATAAGAAGAGTCTCATTACAGCTTCTCCAATAGGTTTTGAGAACATAATCATTGCTCCATTTAGTAATGGTGAACTAGTTGCTTTTGATAATGACACTGGCAGACCGTTGTGGTCAGAGAATGTCTCAAAAATCTCATTATTGAGTAATTTTGATATTAAAGATATTTCAGCTAGTCCGGTCTTATCAAGTAATACAATTTTTTCTGTTAGCACTAACGGCAAATTGATATCGACAAATGCTATTAATGGAAAAAGGAATTGGGCAATAGACCTGTCAGGATACAGGACACCAACTGTTTCAGGAGGTCAGGTATATGTCATTGATGAAGATGGAAAACTTATTTGTTTAAATAAAAATACTGGTGAAGTTTTTTGGATTACAGAACTTAATAAATTTAAAAAAGGTCAAAAAGCAAAGGATCTGAATTTGTGGCTAGGACCATATTTAATTAATAATTTATTATATAATTTTTCTTACTTTGGCGAATTAAAAATTGTATCACCAATGACAGGCGAAGCATTGTCAACTGACAGTCTAGGTGTAAAAGGCATTATATTGCCACCAGTTATATTGAGTAATGCAGTATTTATAATGGATGAAAATTCCAATGTCTTCCACTTTGAATAAAATAAATTTTTGTATTATTGGCAAACCGAATTCAGGTAAATCAACTCTATTTAACTGTTTACTTGAAGACAGTATTTCTCCAGTAGGTGATGAATACGGACTTACAAAGAAGTTGTTTAAAGATAAATTTACTTTGTATAGTTACGATTTTACAATTTTTGATACTCCAGGACTGAGGCGAAAAAGTAAGATCAATGATCTGGATGAAAAGAATAGAAACAAGGAAGTTATAACACTTGTTGACAAGGTTGACGTAGTAATTTTACTCATAGATTCTGTTGAAAGCATTACCAAGCAAGATTTTAGGTTGGCTGATTTGGCTATAACAAAAAAAAAGATAATATTTTTTTTGTTTAATAAGATGGATCTTATTGATGAGGGAAAGAAGTTTAAAACTAAGATAGAAAAATTTTTAAGTAATAATTACAGTCAATATCAAATGATAAACACTGATTTCATTTCTGCAAAGAAAAACATTAGAATTAAGAATTTTATAAAACAAATTATAAACAAAAATAAACTTGTCCATGTTGAAATCACAAAAACTAATTTAAATAAATTCCTTAATTATTTGAATAAACAATCAAAATATCCAAAAATAAAAAAAAGAGAAATTAAGCCAAAGTACATTGTACAAATAAAGACTGGCTCTCCACTTTTTAAGGTTTTTATTAATTCTAAAAAGAAAGCGCCTCTAATATTCCAAAGATTCTTTGATAATGCATTTAGGGATTTTTTTAAAATAAAAGGAGTGCCTATTTCTTATCAATTTATAAGCTCCAGTAATCCTTATTCAGACTAAAGCTTTATAATCTCACCACTCTTTTCGTTTGATAGTAAGAAATTTACAACCACTCTTGCTACATCACCTGGATTTTTTATTTCCTTTTTATTCTCGCCAGGCATAATGTTTTCCCTAAATTTAGTATTTACCGCACCTGGATAGATAATATTGGCATTTATAGAGGTACCTTTATTTTCATTGGCAAAACTTATGACCAATTCATTTAACGCTGTCATGATTGGTTGATATATACCCCAATATTGAGATTGCATTTCATTTTTAATTGAAGAGATAATAATAAAGTTAGATTTTTTAGAATTTTTCAGTAATGGGTGAAAATGTTTCATGATTCTAAAATTAGAAATATAGTTTAACTTGATAGTGTCATTGAATTCATTTAGGTCAATTGATTCTACGGGCGATAATTTAGTTATTTGGCCCGCAGATGATACAATAATATCTAAAAACCTATCTTTTTTAAATATTTCTTCAGAAAGATTTTCTATTACATTGGGTTTACATAAATCAATTGGAACAATTGTACATTCACATCCATTTGAAATTATTATATCATTTATCTCTTCTAATTTAGATGCATTACGTGACAGAATATATATGTGTTTAACTTTCTTTGATAACTCCTGAGCAATACTTGCCCCAATTCCAGATGAGGCGCCTGTAATAAGACAATTTAGATTTCTCATGTTTAAATGCCTATTTCTTCTAAATTTCTTGGTATATGTTCAAAAAAATCTATTCCAATATTTACCATTTCAGCAAATGAGCTGCTATTCATTAAGTCATCTAATAAACTAGAAGATATATTTTGATTTATAAAAAACAAAGTTATCACAATTACAATATACCCTCTGAAAATGCCAAGGACCCCTCCAAGCCCCATATCAACAAATCCCTTTTTCTTAGGTTGTAAAAAACCAATAAAAAGTCTGAGTAAGAATGAAATAAATATATATGATGTTATGAGGGTAATCAGAAATATTGTAACATCAGATAAAGTTTCATTAGCAATATATTGATCTACAATAGGTCTTAATAAGGCAAAACAATTTTTAAGTATAAATAATATTAGTACCCATTTGATTAAATTAAAAAAACTTTTTAATAGTCCATTTTTAATACCAAAAAAAATTGATATGAGGCAAATGATTAGGAATGTAATATCAAAAGCATTGAGAAATTGAGAATAATTAAGATCGTTCATCTTATGAATTTTTATTAAAGTACCCGAGTAATATCGGTAATATAGTAAGACTTCCCACTAAAGCAATAAACATTGCAAGTGCTGTAAATGCTCCGAAGTATATTGTAGGGTAAAAATTAGAAAATACCAAAATTGAGAAACCTGCCATAATAGTTACCGAAGTATTTTTGATTGCAGTGCTAACTGTTTTCTGGCAGCTATTGACCGCATCTGCGTGTGATCCAGTTATCGCAAAATATTCACGATACCTATAAACATAATGTATGCAATTATCTACCGCTATTCCAATCGTAATCGAGGCAATCGTAATTGTCATCAAATCCAGGGGTATATTCAGTAATCCCATAGTTCCCAATATAACAAAACAGGCGACTAAATTCGGTATCAAAGCAGCTAAAGCTATTTTAAATGATCGGAATAAAATACTTAATATTATAAATATTCCCATTAAAACAATTCCCAAAGATTTAATTTGAGAATCAAAAAGGCTTTGCAGCATGTTATTGTACAAAATCAGTATTCCAGTAAGACTTACCTCAATATTTTGATTGTTATAATTTGACTCTATATGTTTTCTAAGCTCGTTAACGAAATTTGCTCTTTTTAACTCAGGATGAGTATCGATTACACGTAGAGATATTCTTGCCTGATTTTTATCTATCAACACATAGGGTTTTAAAATTTGATCTTTAATATCTTGAGGTAATTTTTTATATAAAACTGAGAGTTCAAGTGTATCAAATTCTTCATTTGAATTAAGTTTTTCAGCAGTTCTTATAATGGATGCCAATGAAAGTACTTTACCTACAAAATCATACGTTTCTAGATAGTCATGAATACTCTTAACATTGTCAATTTTTTCTTTAGTAAACCAGTAGTCTGAAGGATCATAATCAATTCCAAAATCCATAAAATCCTCCTCTTCAAAAGAGAAATCATCATTTTGCTCATCTTTGAATTGAATAATAATATCCAAGGGAGTAGTCCCACCCAATTGTTCATCGATCAATTTCATTCCTTTGTATATTTCAGTATCTTCTTTAAAGTAATTAACAAAACTATTTTCTACTTTAAGAGTACTTGCTCCATATATGCCAATAGCAAACAAAGATGTAAAAAATAATAATGTCAATACTGGGAATTTGATCGATAAGATAGAAAATACATCTTTACTATTATTTTTAACCAGCAGAGCAGTACTTTTTAAATTTAAGACTGATATCAAAATTGGTAAGAAAATAAAACTGGATACATATGTGATAGTTAGACCCATGCACATCATTAGGCCAAAATCCATAACCGGTTTAATTCCACTTGTATAAAGTGATCCAAATGCAAAAATAGTTGTTAGAGCAGCAAATAGACAAGGCTTATACATTTTTCCAAGTGCACGAATAATATTTTGATTAATTTTAGATTTTTCCTCCTCCAAACTTATTTGCCGATACCTTACAACTATATGTACGGTCATTGATAAAGATAAGATCAAAATAAGCATGATAAAGTTTGATGAAATAACAGTTACTTTCCATCCGAGTAGTGAAATAGACCCGATCATAGTAATTAAAATGAATATGCAATTACCTATACATGCAATCATCCACAAAGGGCTTCTAAAAACAAGATAGAGCACAAGTAATATAAAAATAAAGGCTCCAATGCCGAAAATAATAATATCATTTTTTACGAATGCGATAGTATCATTTGCAATCATTGAAACGCCTCCTAAATGAATTTTAATATTCTCATCTTCGAATTGCTCAATTTTTGTTCTGATAGTAAATATATTATTTTCTCTCTCTTTATCCTGTCTCTTTTTTTCAATTTCATATTTGAAATTTAGTTGAGATAGAAGTTCACGCTCAGCATCATTTTTTTTACCCAACTCATTAAGCCTTATTCTTTCATTTACTATTGCATCGAAATCAAGATTCTTTTTTAGATTAATTAGTAAGCCTGTAGTGGTTGCATCTTCACTAATAATTAAGTTTTTGAAAATTGGACTATTAAGCAATTCTGTCTCAGCATCAGCGATATTTACTTGTGGTGATTTAATTGTAATTATTTCATTTACTAGATCTGATAAAGATTGATTATTTATCTCTAATAATGGCGCGTCAAAGATTGACTGAGTTGAATCAACAAAAGGAAGATTTTCAATTTCTGTAATGAAAGAATTTAAAAAATCAAGATTTTGCTTTTTAATAAATTTCTGTTTTGACGTGAACGTAATAATTAAAAAGTCACTTGAGTCATAGTCCTTGATTAATTCTTGATATCTTTTTAAATCATCATCTTGTTCCAAGATGAGAGTATCAGAAGATGCGTCTAGTTGAAAATTATCAGAGTTAAATAGGAAAAAAAAAGCAATTGCTACAAGTAGAAACAAAGATAATTTTGAATAATTATCAAGAACTGACGAAAATACTTTTTTCATTACTTACGAAATATATCTTCTTTGGTATCTTTTGCCTAGGTTTGTTAAAATCTCATATGGTATTGTATTTATGGTTTCACACACTGTATTGATAGGGCTCTTACTTCCAATGAATTCAAACTCTTTATTAGCTATTTGTTCTAAGTTTATAAAATTTGTCAAATCAACTGTAACCAAGTCCATTGAGACTCTTCCAATCAAATTAATTCGTTTATTATTTAGATAAATTTTATAATTATTTGAAAAGAGTCTACTGAATCCATCACCATAACCAATTGCAAAAATGCCAACTTTCATCTTTTTCCTTGCTTTAAATGTTGCTCCATAGCCTATGGTATCCCCTTTATTTATTTCCCTTGTTTGTATTAATTTACTCTTTAAAGATACTACATTTTTGTAATGTTTTCTCTCTTTGATTTGACAGTTGCCCCCATAAAGAGATATTCCTGGCCTAACCATATCAAGATTATATTTTCTCCCCAGCAACACCCCCCCAGAGTTCGATATGCTGTGTAGACAATTTGAAAAGTGTATTCTTATCTTATCAAATTCCTTTAATTGAGTTTGATTTTTTTTATTTTTTGGATCATCAGCGCAAGCTAAGTGGCTCATTATCAGAACAAGATCTGAATTTTTAATTAATTTTGATTTATTTTTAATTAGATTAGTCGTTTCAGTTTTATCTAAACCAAGTCGCGACATGCCTGTATCAAAATGAATTGCAATCTTGAGTTTTTTATTAAATTTACTTTGATAGCGCTCTATTTTCTTAAGTTGTTTCAAATTATTGATTACAGGTATTAATCTGTATTTACTTATTATACTTAAGTTATCTAAAACTAAACCATTTAAAATATACACTTCTACTTTCTTATTTATTTTTCTAATTTCCATAGCTTCATCGGTGGAAGCTACAAAGAAATGTTTACATTTTGATCTAATTAGCACAGGTAGAACTTTCTTAACACCAAGACCATATGCATTTGATTTCACAGTTGCTGCAACTATACAGCTTCTGTTTACTTTTTTTTTAATTTTTAAGTAATTGTCACCAAGTGACTTTAAGTCAATGTCTAAAAAAGTATTTTGATCAACATTCTTCATTTTGAAAGACTTTACTCATAATTGTTTGAGTGATCTTTGCTAATAAAGTTCCCAAACTTTGTAAATTTACTTTCAAAGCTTAGTCTTATATTTCCTGTTGGTCCATGTCTTTGTTTTGATATGAGGAGTTCGGCCTGACCGTGGATTTCATCCATTTTTTGCTGCCATTCAATGTAATCTGCGGTACCGAGAGCAGGCTCACTTTTTTCCAAATAGTATTCCTCCCTATAAATAAACATAACTACATCAGAGTCTTGCTCGATAGAACCTGACTCTCTTAGATCTGATAATAAAGGCTTTTTATCTTCTCTTTGCTCAACCTGTCTAGATAATTGTGATAATGCTATAACAGGAATATTCATTTCTTTAGCTAAAGCTTTAAGGCCCTGAGTTATTTCTGAAAGCTCAAGAACTCGAGACTCATTTCTTGTTATTTTGCTTGGCCTCAATAATTGTAAATAATCAATCACAATTGCACCTAGTCCATGCTTACGCTTGAGTCTCCTTGCTCTTGACGCAAGTGTTCCAATATTTATTGCGGGTGTATCATCAATGAACAAAGGTATCTCCAAAATTTTTTTTGACACTGATACTAAATTATCTAAATCATTTTCTGATAAGTCACCTTTTCTCATATCATTAGAACTTATTCTTGCTTCTTCTGATAAAATTCTTCTGGCCAGTTGTTCTGATGACATTTCAAGTGAAAAGAATAAAACACTTGAGTCCATATCATTTTTACTATGAGCCTCTTTTGCAATATTGAATGCCATATTTGTCGCTAATGCTGTCTTTCCCATAGATGGTCTTCCAGCAATTATGATTAAATCAGAAGAATGAAATCCTCCTAATTTAGCATCAAGATCCCTAAACCCAGAGGATAGACCAATCACACTCGTATCTTTCTTAAATGCTTTAGTGGTAAGCTCTATAGCCTCTTCAACTGAACTTCTAAAAGATTGAACCTTATTTTTGGTAGTTCCTTTTTCTGATATTTGATAAAGGTCTTTTTCTGCATCTTCTATGAGATCTCCGGGTTTTACATCCATATCACTTTCAATAGCATCATGTTGGACTTTGCCTCCAAGCTCATAAAGCCCTCTTCTTACAGCCATATCATAGATTATTTGGGCATAGCTTTTTGCATATTCCAAAGAAACCGCTGAATTCGCCAGTCTAAATAGATAATTTGATCCACCTATTTCTTCTAAATTTTTTTCAATTTCAAAATAACTCTGCAAAGTAATTGGCGATGCAATTTGACCTTTAGAAACCATTTTATTCATTACTTCAAATATAATTCGATGAACCGGTTCATGGAAATGTTCAGAATTTACTATTTCAATTATATCGTAAAATATTTCATTATTAATCAGTATAGCACCGAGCAATCCTTGTTCAGCCTCCATATTGTGTGGAAGCTGTTTTGAAGAAATATTATTGGACTGGATTTGAAATGTGTTAGACATTCAATCAATTAATATTAATTACAAAAAATTGTCAGTATATTTATAATAAAAGATACTAACAGGACTCCAATTTTGTTAGTATATTCTTAGGCTTTATATTTAGAATTATATATGCCTTTTAAATCTTTGAAATTAGTAAAGAATTATTATTAAGTTTTTTTTGTTATTTCAAGGTGAAGAATAGCCTTAATATTCTCGTATAAAATTACCTGTATTTCAGCTTCACCTATTTCTCTTATTGGATCAAGAACTACCGCGTCAGGAGAAATCTTTATTTCAAGCAAAGAATATATACTCTCACTTACAGATTTTTGACTAACTGCACCATAGAGACTGCCATCATCGTTTGCTTCCATTGCTATTGAAATTTTCTTTTGATCTAACTTTTCTTTAATTTCATTAGCCTCAACTATTTTTTTATCATTATTAGAATTTATTTGAGTAATACGATTTTCTAAATCACCTTTATTTTTTTTATTGGCGATTATTGCTTTTTTTTCAGGTATCAAATAATTTTTTGCAAAGCCATCTTTAACAGTAACAATCTCACCAGCTTTTCCTAATTTATTTAATGATTCTAAGAGTATAATGTCCATTATCTACCCGTATATGGCAATAATGCTAAATATCTTGCTCTTTTAATAGCATTCGAAAGATCTTTTTGTTTCTTTATTGAAATATAACTTATCCTTCTAGGAGTAATTTTTCCTTTTTCAGAAATAAATTTTTTTAGAGAGGAAAGATCTTTATAGTCAAAAGATGAAGTATTATTTTTTGCATTTCTATCCATAAATAGCTACTCCTTTTCTTTAATCATTAGCGTAGGAGTTTCACTAAATGATTTAACTTTTATTGATAAGTACCTGATAACATTTTCATTTAAATTTAATTTTGAGTTCATTAAGTCTACGTTTTCTTGAGGTAATTCAATGTTCATGTATTCATAGAAAGCTTTTTTATTATTTTTTATTGGATAAGCAAGATTTCTCATACCCCAGCTTTCTTGATAAACGACATTTCCGTTTAATTCAGAGACCATATCTGTATGATTTTTTAGCTCATTAGAAAGTTCGTTTGAACTCAAACTTTGTTTAAGTATTATCACATGTTCAAAAAGAGACATAAATAAGTCATATTTATTATTAAAGTCCGAATAAATATTCTATAATTACCTATTAAGCAAGTATTCTTTTAGATGAAAACAGCATTAATTTTTCCTGGACAAGGCTCACAAAACGTTGGGATGGGGTATGACTTTTATACAAATTTTCAATCATCACGTGAAATTTATGACCAGCTGGACAGAATAATGGGAAAAAGTCTTACAAACTTAATATTCAAAGGTGAAGAAAGTGAACTTGCCATGACAGAAAATTCACAGCCTACAATAATGACAACAAGCGTTGCGATCTTTGTGGCTTTGAGAGAAAGTGGAAAAATAAATGAACATTCTTTTCACTGTGTAGCAGGCCACTCTCTTGGTGAATATTCAGCATTAGTTGCCAATAAATCTCTAAATTTTAGTGATTCTGTAGAATTGCTTAAGATTCGATCCAAAGCCATGCAAGAAAGTATGCCAGTCGGAACTGGAGGAATGGCAGCAATTATTGGAGGAACTGAAGAAGGGATTGCCGCCACCATAAGTGATATAAGTTCTGAAGGAAAAATTTTTATTGCGAATGATAATGCAGTTGGGCAGGTAGTTATAAGTGGTGAAATGAAAGCAATTGATTATATTGTTGAAAATTCAAAAAAACTTGGCTTGAAAAAAGTTATTAAGTTGTCTGTAAGTGCTCCTTTTCATTGTGAATTTATGACGAAAGCTTCGGCGACAATGCAAAATGAGATTGATAAATTCAATTTTAAATCCTTTGATGTACCCCTTTATTCAAATGTGACTTCTTTGCCTTGTGATGAAACAGAGATAAAGAAAATTCTAGTGGAGCAAATAGTAAAAAAAGTAAGATGGAGAGAAATAATCACAAATATGATAAATGATGGAGTGGAAAGGTTTATTGAAATTGGGCCGGGGAATGTATTGACGAATTTAGTAAAAAGAATGTCAAAAGAAATAACATCAATATCAATATCAAAAGTAGATGATTTTGAGAAATTGGATAATATTTAATTATGAAGAATGTTTTAATTACTGGAGCGACAGGCGGAATAGGGTCATCAATCTTAAAATTGTTTTATAAAAACAATTACAATATATGCGTAACAGGCACTAACATTGATAAACTTAATGAAATTGAAGTTAACTATAAAGGAAAAGTTAAATGCATCTCATGTAACCTTTATGACGCATTACAAATAGAGAGTCTAGTTCAGCAGTCTAATAAGTTTTATGGATCCACTGATATACTTATTAATAATGCAGGAATTACTAAAGACAATCTTTTTTTAAGAATGAAAGATGAAGAATGGAACGATGTAATTAGTGTCAATTTAAATTCTAATTTTAAGCTAACAAAAAAAATTTTAAAAGACATGATAAAAAGTCGCTGGGGAAGAATTATCAATATTTCTTCAGATGCTGCTAAGATTGGGAATGCAGGTCAAGCAAATTATGTTGCTTCTAAATCTGCAATTGAAGGCCTTACAAGAACACTCGCAAATGAAGTAGCCTCAAGAGGCGTAACAGTTAACTGTGTTTCACCAGGATTTGTTGATACTGAAATTCTTGAAACAATTGATGAAAAAACATTGCAAAATATGGTAGAAAGAATTCCTCTTGGAAGAATGGGAAGAATTGATGAAATTGCCTCTGCAGTTTATTTTCTTTCTTCGGAAGAATCAGCCTATATTACAGGGCAAGTGCTTCATGTTAATGGTGGCTTGACAATGTGATGCAGAACGTATTAAAAAAAAGTTAATATATTAAAACAGGAGTATTTATGAGTGAAGTTGCTGACAAAGTTAAAAAAATTATTGCTGAACATTTAGGCATAGATGATATGAGTAAAATCACTGATGATGCTAAATTTATTGATGATTTAGGGGCAGATAGTTTGGATACTGTTGAATTAGTCATGGCTTTTGAAGAAGCTTTTGATGTAGAAATTCCTGATGATAAAGCAGAAACGATATTAACTGTTGGAGATGCAATATCTCACCTAGAAACAGACTAATAAAAAAAAATTAATGAAGAGAGTTGTAGTTACCGGAATGGGACTAGTAACCCCCTTTGGTTGCGGAAAGTCACAAAACTGGAACAGCTTAATCGCTGCCAAATCTGGTGCTACTAAGATTACAAGATTTGACTCCACGAAATACAAATGCCAAGTTGCATGTGAAGTACCGATCGGCAATGGAGAAAATGGAACTTTTAATTCAGAAGACTGGATTGAGAAAAAAGAAATAAAAAAAATTGATGATTTTATTAAATACGCAATGGCTGCCGGTGAGGAAGCTTTTCAAGAAAGTAATTTAGGCGCCATCAATGATCCACAATCCTTTCGAGCAGGCTGCATTATTGGCTCAGGTATGGGGGGGTTGCCAGGAATTGAACAAACATCCATTGATTATGCAGATGGAAAAAAAATCAGCCCTTTTTTTATAACTGGCAGGATAATTAATATGCCAGCTGGCTACTTATCAATAAAATATAATCTTAAAGGACCAAATTACTCAACAGTTTCTGCTTGTGCTTCTTCCGCGCATGCAATTGGTGAATCTTATCGCCTAATACAGCATGGACAGGTTGACGTCATGATGACTGGTGGATCGGAGGCGACTATAAGCCCAATTGGAATAGAGGGTTTTACAGCTTGTAGAGCATTAAGTACAAAATTTAATGATACTCCCTCAAGATCTTCTAGACCTTTTGATGAAGATAGAGATGGTTTTGTTATGGGGGAAGGTGGCGCAGTCCTTATTCTTGAGGAATTAACTCATGCACTTCAACGAAATGCAAAAATACTTTGTGAAATTAAGGGTTATGGAATGTCGTCAGATGCGTACCATTATACCTTGCCAGATAGCTCAGGAGATGGAGCTTATAGAGCTATGAAAAATTCAATTGAAGATGCCAGCCTTCAGTCAAATGAAATTCAATACATAAATGCCCATGGAACTTCAACTCCAGCAGGAGATAAAGCTGAAGCATTAGCCATTGATAAATTATTTATGAAGAACTCAGAAAAAGTATTCGTATCATCAACAAAATCTCAAATAGGCCACTTGTTAGGAGCCGCCGGAGCGGTTGAGGCAATATTTTCAATTATGAGTTTAGCAAATAAAATTCTGCCAATAAATTTAAACTTAGAAAATGAGTTGGAAACAAAAAAAATAAATTTCATTAAATCTGTGCCGCTAAAAATGAATCTTACCAATGTAATATCAAATTCATTTGGTTTTGGTGGAACAAATGTTTCGTTGATATTTTCAAAGTTTGATGGCCAATAGTCTTAAATCAAAAAAATTGATTATTGTAATATCATCGCCATCTGGAGCAGGTAAATCTTCTATATGCAAAAAACTATTAAAGGATGATCCTCAATTAAATATATCCATTTCAGACACCACAAGACCTCCCCGAGATAATGAAACTCATGGAACAGACTATAACTTTATTGATAAAAATGAATTTATGCGCAGAATTAAGAATAATGAATATATTGAATATGCAAATGTTTTTGGTAATTACTATGGATCACTGCATAAGAATGTTCAAGAATCTCTTGATAATAATTTCGATGTTCTGTTTGATATAGATTGGCAGGGTTCACTTCAGCTTAAAGCTTCTAATCAGCCAAACTTATTAACTATCTTTATTGTTCCTCCATCAAAAAAAATTATTTATGAAAGACTTAAGTTGAGGGCAGAAAAATCTGGAGACAACGAACAAGCTATTCAATATAGAATGGAAATGTTCGAAACTGAAATGAGACATCAAGATGAGTATGAATACATTGTTGAAAATAATGATTTCGAAAACTGTATAGCCGAAATAAAGAAAATTATAGCAGATACTCGAAATAAACTAAATAGCTGAAGCCAGCTTACAGTAGTCATCTACTGATATATTTTCAGCTCTTAAATTGCCATCTATGCCAAAATCTTTTAGGAGATAGTCATATTCCTTTAAGCTAGTTTTAATTTTTTTTCTACGTTGCTCGAAGGACTTCCGTATTATTTTTTGTAGATTGTAAATATTTACATCCAAGTTTTTATTAATTGGTGTAAATTCAAGAACAATTCCATCAACTTTTGGCTTAGGGAAAAAAATACTTGATGGAGCGTGTAAAAGCTTTTTTACACTACAACGAGATTGCGTAATAACAGATATCCTGCCATATTTTTTTTGATTATGAGAAGCTAAAATGCGTTCTGCAACTTCTTTCTGAAACATTAAAACCATTTTATTATAAAAGGGTGGCCACTTATAATTAATTATCCAATTTATAAGAAGTTGAGATGAAATATTAAAAGGTAAATTTCCTACAATTATAGATTTTCCATTTTTTGCATATTTTTCATAATCATATT